>JAMCYH010000206.1 GCA_023474025.1 Deltaproteobacteria bacterium | reverse complement strand
AACGTAACACCACCCACAATTCATCCGCCGTAACGTCTTCGTTAGTGCGGATTCTCCAGGAGCCCAGCTTTTCATCCTCTTTATAAAGTCCAATAACTACGTTTGTGTTGCCAACATCTATAGCAAGCAACATGGCGCTTTCCTTTCATAATGACGGATTCTTGAGTCACGAATATTGACTAGAATAGAAGCTAAGTTGTCTCAAGTGAAGCAAAACTTTGCCTTTGCTCCATCAAAAGCCTCAAACCAGTTTTACAGGGAATTACTACGGTTGGACGAGAGCAAAAACATTGACTGAAATTGAGGCTGGTGTTACGTTTAGTCAGCGGAGACAAAGGTTTTTGAGGCCTCACCAAACGTTGAGCCTGCCATTTGTTTGTCTTTCAGCGTCCATTCCCGACGGTAAGCATCATGAAACCCACTGGATTGGTCCGCAGCGACATCTGTCTGAAACACGATATGGGCATATATCATCCGGAGAGCCCGGAAAGACTCGAAGTGCTATATCGTATGCTTGACGAGCTTGGTATGACCCTGAATCTCAAGTACGCAAAGCCGCGGAACGCTACGATAGAAGAACTCTGCGCCAATCATGATCCTAGATACGTCGACAAGATCAAATGTACATCAGGCTGCGAAAATGTCTTTCTCGATCCGGACACCTCGGCGTGTTGTGACTCATGGGACGCGGCTATAGCCGCAGTTGGAGGTTTGCTAAGTCTGGTAGATGATGTCATGGAGGGTAAGGTCAGGAACGGATTTGCTCTCATCAGACCTCCTGGACATCATGCTGAAAATCGTCGCGCTATGGGTTTTTGTCTGTTTAACAATATCGCGCTTGCTGCTCATTATGCTTTGAACCACTATCACCTTGAACGAATTGCGATAGTAGACTGGGACCTACACCACGGCAATGGGACTCAAAGCGCGTTTTATGAGGACCCTCGCGTTCTGTTCATTTCGACGCATCAATATCCTCATTATCCAGGAACAGGCGGGATCCGGGAAGTGGGTCATGGAGTAGGAGAGGGATATACAATTAACGTTCCACTACCATCTGGTTGTGGCAATGCCGAATATATTACGGTTTTTCATCGACTTGTCTGTCCACTACTTGAGGCCTATCAACCTCAGTTGATACTCGTCTCCGCAGGTTTTGACGCACACGAAAAGGATCCTCTTGGGGGAATGAACCTAACGGAAGATGGATACGAGTACATGGTCAAGGTCCTGATGAATTTGGCGTATTCAACGTGTGGAGAACGTCTGATCCTGGTTCTTGAGGGGGGATACAATCTTGGCGCTTTAATTAATTCCGTAAAACGCATTCTATATTGCCTTTCTGCTTACGACCCTTCACAGGAACCACTTTCCGAAGCGCCAGATGTGACCACTCTAACTTACACCTTTAGGGCAAGACTTAGAGATGTGCTTGCCTTCGCCGGTCGCTACTGGCCTACACTTCCACAGTTATAATACATTTCAGCAAGTCATGTTGACATCTGAAGATCGCCGCGCTTTGAGCATTTTTGAATGGGTTAAGCTGGGAACCGTCAATATCCCATGACAAGTGGCCTTTTATTGATCGACAAGCCTGAAGGTCCGACGTCAAACTATGTCGTCGGTAAAGTACGTAGGCGTCTAGGCCGATCAGTTAAGGTCGGGCACACCGGCACACTTGATCCATGCGCGTCTGGTTTGCTCGTAATTCTGGTCGGAACAGCCACCAGGGCTCTAGACTATCTGGACGAAACCAAAAAGCATTATCGTGTAAGGATAAGGTTGGGAGAGGAGAGTGACACCTGCGATCGCGAAGGGAAAATCACTGTTGTTGGAGATGCGTCTGGAGTTACTCTTGAGGCTATAAAATCATGCCTGAATCGGTTTTTGGGCCAAAGCGCTCAAATACCGCCAAATTTCTCGGCTATTAAGAAGAACGGGATCCCCCTATACAAACTTGCCCGAAAGGGTGTGTTCCCGTTGGTCGAGACCAGGCAGATCGAAATATTCAGGCTTTCAGTTCTGGAATGGAATGCTCCGGACCTGGACATTGACGTTGAATGCTCCAAAGGAACTTACGTCAGGTCTCTTGCAAGGGATATTGGGATCTCACTTGGTGTAGGCGGTAGAGTTGAAACGTTAAGAAGAATCTCATCGGGAAAATTCCACGTCGATACAGCGCATAATCTGGAATTCATCTCTAACGCCCCAGTAGCGGAAATTCAAAGGTCTTTGATTCCTTTATATCAAGCCCTGGAACATATTCCCGAGATAAAAACTTCTGTTGCCGATCTTCGCAAATTGGCCTTTGGATCGCATATAGACATACCGGATACTGAACCGCTAGTAATACCAGAAATCTCGAATGATCCTGATATGATTTACCGTGTCCAGGACAAGCAAGGAAGGAGCGTAATACTGGTTCGAGTGGACGAAAAATCGAACGTACGTGTGTTGCGACCAACTAAAGTATTTATTACTGATTCTGGAACCACTCCAGAAGAAGAATTTGCAAGTACGTAAAGTAGGTTATAGATATTGCTACTGACGGTAATTAATAGTAATATATAACAGCCTTGAATTAAAGAAATAAAATTTTGGGCGATCTGTAAACGGAATAATATGGTATTAATCAGAGCATGCTCCTATTCTTTTCGTTAAGTTATTGAGAGAACGTTTTCATGAAAAAAGCGCTCACCTTATTGATCGGGTTAAATTTGGCCCTAGGGTTTGGTTTTTCTGTCTGTCGCTCCGACGAGATAACTCGGGACGTTTCTATTGCTCAAACTCCTCAGGAATCTGGAATTGTCGAAGCGTCTTCCCTTTGGATCGTAGTTAACATGTTTACTGGCAGGACGTCCAAACAGGCTGTGATTGTTCAGCAGACGCTGGAGCGTCTTGGCGCCGGAGGCCGTGGGATAGTCTTGCCGTACGCAGACATAACCGTTGAGAACATGCGAAAATTGCGCCCGGCGTTTCTTGCCTTGAGTCCTAATGGTATACCGTGGTGCAGGTACAAAGGCAAAAATGGGCAGGATCTTGCCAATTTCTTTAAAGCTTTGCGCGTCATCATAGAAGACATGCGTGTCCCGGTAATAGGGATTTGCGGAGGTCATCAGGCTCTGGCGCTGGCATTTGGTGGAAAGGTAGGGCCCATACGGGGAGGAGAGGATGACTGCTTTCCTTACGGACACCATCCTACGGAAAAAGGACGTCGCGACGTTTATATTCTCAAGAGAGATCCCCTCTTTTTAGGGATGGGTAAATCGCTTAATCTTGTCGAAAGCCATTACGACGAGGTTAAAAGACTACCCAACGGGTTTGTTCCTCTGGCCGACAACAAACTGTGTCCTTATCAGATCATCAGACATCCTGAAAGACCCGCTTATGGAGTTCAGGCTCATACTGAATACTACATGAATTCGAGGCCCGATGGAGGTATCCTTCTGAGAAATTTTCTTGACATAGCCAGGACATATAACAGGGTTGTGAGACATGTTGATGGTCCAATAAGCCCAGTTTCAAAAGTCCAAGGTTCAGGCTCTGCAAATTTGGGTAAACCCAACTGATAACAGGGCCACCGTTGTATTTTCTTAAATATTGATTGAATTAATTTGGGGGTTGAACAAACGTTGAAAGAACATAAACCTAATATTGACCGAAAAACAGAACCAGTTAGGTATTCTGTGGAAGTGGTAGGTGGGGACCCCTTTTCACGTTTTCTTGGAATCGTTTGCGAAGAGGCCGGGGATTCATATGCGAGGGTAAGCCTAAGGTTGAAACCCGAGTATTGTAACTCTGAGGCGAGGTCCCATGGCGGGATCATTTTTTCTCTCGCTGATCAGGCTTTTGCGATCGCCTGCAATTCCCGTGGTTATATGGCTTTTGCGGCAGAGATGAAAATAAACTATTTCGAGGCCACCAAGGCTGGAGATACAGTCACGGCGGAGGCTAAACCCATAGACATTCGGAAACGGATTCC
>JAMCYH010000057.1 GCA_023474025.1 Deltaproteobacteria bacterium | reverse complement strand
CCTGCGATTAAAATTGTCCGACATTCTTTACAACTTATCTTTTCATATAACAAAAATTTAAAATTATCGTCTTTGTTGTTGCATGAATTTATGCAATATCAATTAGTTCGCATTCCTTAACCCCGTTGGGGGTACGAATTTCAACAACATCGCCGACCTCTTTTCCAATTAGGGCTCGGCCAACAGGAGAATCGATGGATATTATTCCATTTGCTATATCGGCCTCATCCTGTCCTAACAACTGATATTTCTTGGTTTCATCCGTGTCAAGATCCTGGATCGTTACGTAAGCTCCAAATATTGCTTTGTCAGATTTTGGTCTATTACTTATGTCAATAACCTCGGAAGCCGAAATTCTATCCTGCAGATCTCGGATTCTGGTTTCTATTAACGCCTGTTTTTCTTTGGCGTATGTGTACTCGGCGTTTTCTGATAAATCCCCATGTCCTATAGCAATTTCAATTTCTTTTATGACAGAAGGTCTCTCGATCCTGATTAACCTATCCATCTCTTCGTTCAATTTTTTTAACCCGTCGCTAGAGATGGGTCGCCTATTAGAACTCATGATTTCCGTCCTCTTTTCCTCAACAGAGTGTAGTTTGACTATCAGGAGGTTGAACACATTGATAGGACCTCAAATCCGATGAGTCAAGAAAGAAACTCTACATAACCTCGATTTTTAATCTGTGTCACGCCGAAGATTGCCTGAACTCTTATGCAAATCAAGACAATATATCCGAAGCGACTCTTGAAGCGTGTCAGCAGCCAAGGTTGCGCAATGCAGGTCTTCCTCCGGTATACCACCTACTTCTTGCCTGATAATCCGGTAGTCAATGTCTGCAACCTCTTCCGGTGTTTTTCCCAACGCCAGTCGAGTCGCTGCAGCTCCGCATTCACTGCTGAACTTGCAACCATCAGTCCAATAACTGGCGTTGACTACTTTACCACTTTGGAACTTAAGAGATATCTTCATTGAATCCCCACAATTTCCCCTGGCTATTGCCACTGCGTCCGGTTCATCAATCGTCCCAAGAGTAGGATTAAATTTATTTAAAAAAAATACCCAGCCACCTAGGACCAGCATCAGTATCGCAGAGCAAGCCGTGATCGTATGCCACGGAACACTGGAAAATAAGGCTGACAAATCCATGAATCAAACACCAACCTAAATCAGTTCATTTCAATTAAACGTTGGCCAGACTGTTCTACGCCATATCCACCTAGCAAAGCTACACGATTCCTGAATGACTGGCTGCCCAGCACGTTTAGTAACTTTGCAACCTTAGGATCGCCCAAATATTTCCTGGGGATTATGAAATCATATTGTTCAGTAGCCAATGGAATGAAATCCAAACCTAGCGCGTTTGCAGCAGCCAGTACTCCCATACCAACATCAGCCACACCTGAGAGTACGGCCACAGCCACCGCTGTGTGAGTATACTCTTCTATTTCGTAACCTTTTACCTCCGCCGCGTCAATTCCGGCCTTGCGGAGGTGAAAGTCCAGCAGGACCCTGGTTCCCGCTCCTTTTTGCCTATTAATAAATGTTATATCATCCCTGACAAGATCAAGTAGTCCTGTAATATTTTTAGGATTACCCCTTTTTATCATAAAACCTTGCTGACGCATCATTCCGTGGAAAACTTCTACAGGAATATCAGGAATAATTTTCTTTATGAAAGCCCAATTGTAAATTCCCGTGTCTTCGTCCAAGAGGTGGCTCGTGGCCATGTGCGCCGTATTATTTCTTAACGCGAGCAGTCCCCCGAGGCTGCCAACGTTGCTCGATGAGACATGTACCCCGTAATTTATCAGTTCGTCAGCCAAACAATCTATTGTGGGGTCATGGCTTCCGATTATCACAAGAGTGTTTTCGACCTGTTTCGAGTGAGTCAGGAGTTCCACCTCAACCGACGCCCCCTGCTCAATACCTTCAACGTGAGATGGTATTCTGATTATTCCATCCGCACGGGTAAGGGTAGTAATCGATCCCGCGCCTCTCGGTAATGGAGCTGCTACAATTCTATCGTCAACTTTTCCTAATTTAACTCGAAATAATTCTTCCCGTCCGAGTTTTGAAGGGACCTTTCGCGCACAATGAGCTGTCAGTGTCTGTCTCGTAAGCCCCGAAAGCCCTAGCATCCCCGAAATAACTGGTAAACCAAAAACTTCAAATGAAAATACGGCTGACACAGGGTAGCCTGGACTACCCATCACTGGTTTCCCTTTAACTATACCGAGTATAGTGGGTTTACCCGGCATCATGGCTACTCCATGAACGAGAACCTCGCCGAGTTCCGATATTATCGATGCTGTGTAATCTTCACTTCCGGAAGAAGACCCCGCGTTAACAACTACCATGTCACAGTCTGATTCCACCGCTGATTCTACGGCCTTCCTGATCTTGTCATAATCATCAGGTATAATCCTGGAGAATACAGGAATCCCACCCGCCTGAGAAACCAGCCCGGCTAGTATGTGGGTATTAAACTCTATTGTAGAACCTCCGATAATCGGCCCTATTTCTAGCTCAGAGGCGTCTACGAGTTCCGAACCAGTAGGAATTAAAATCACTCTAGGCTTTCTGACTACCCCTACTCTTGTGACTCCCGCGCATAATAGAGCTCCGAGATCATATGGCGATATGATATGCTTTCCCGGTAATACCATTTCGGATTGCACAAAGTCCTCGCCTACCCGTCTAACGTTCTCCCAGGGATACACCGCTTTTTCAATTTCAATGGTTTCTTCATTCACGAAATTGACGTGTTCAATCATTATCACAGCGTTTGTTCCAACAGGCATCTGTCTGCCGGTATTGACAGGCCAGACTTCCTTTCCAATAGCCAGACCTATCGGGTTATCGGGCCCAGCCCCAAAAGTTACGGGAGCGTTAACCGCAAAACCGTCCATTGCGGCCGCGTGAAAATTCGGGGATGACAACTCCGCGTAAACAGGACCAGATGTCACTCTACCCAATGATTCAACTGTTAGGATTTTTTCGGAATCCAGAGAGTCGTTCCTGCCCAGACGCGTCAAAAAAATTTCCAAAGCCTCCGCTGGTTGTTTCATCTCCAGAAAAATATTCCTTCTCAAAATCGTCTCCCATCCAATAAGAAAATAGATAAACCGAAACTTTACTTCCCTTATACAACCCTTCACAATCTGATGGTATTTTTATATATCCATGAGATTTAGGCATTGCGGAAACCATCCCGGATTTACCCAAAACTGGAGTAGCCAAATATTGATGCCCTTCGCGTGACAACCTAACTCTGACAAAATCAAGACGCCCCTCTTTCGAAGAAACGTTACGAGTTAAAATGGCTTGTACTCGGGGTTTAAGAAATGGTTGAGAGGTATTTTCACCCGAAAGACGCCTTAAAATTGGCACTACGAATTGATCGAAACATACGAGAGCTGATATCGGATGCCCTGGCAAACCAACGACGGGCTTTGATCCAATGAGTCCCACTATCAATGGCTTGCCGGGAGATATTGACACGCCATGTAAAAGAATTTGAGATCCAGGCGTTTCTAAAATGGCTTGCGTTACAAAATCTTTGCTACCCATGGAACTGCCGCCAGATATTACCACCAGGTCTGCCTGATCCAACCCTGTCATCAATAATGAAGTGACCAATTTTAAAGTATCTGCGACCAACCCGATCAATATTGGGCGAGCAAAAGCTTCTCTAATCGCAGCATACAGAGAATGGCTATTAACGTCTCTAACACATCCGGGTGGTGGAACCTGATCAACTGGAACTATTTCGTCCCCGGAACTAATCAACGCAACTTTAGGCGTTCCATACACTTTCAACCGTGTCAAGCCAAGGGATGCCGCAAGCCCTAAATCCTGAGGCCTTAGTCTCAAGCCTGCGTTCAGTAAAATTTCTCCCTGGCGGTAGTCTTCCCCTTTCCGAACAACATTGTCAAAAGGCGCTACCGCCTTCAAAATCTCGACAGAATTTGCTCCCAAATCCTCCTCA
>JAMCYH010000030.1 GCA_023474025.1 Deltaproteobacteria bacterium | reverse complement strand
GACTAGGTTTGTGTTCCTGAATCTACCCAGAAACATCGGCTTTCTGGCTGTTATGTTTATCAGGGCCTTTCATGTCTACCACATTTACCTCCCGGTTGATTTTCTTCAAACACCATGTATAACCAACCAAAAGATTCTTTCGAATCACATAGGTTAAACTCTGGGGTTTGTCTTGATAAATTCAACCGATTGATCAATTTCATTTCAGAAAAATCTTAAAAATCAAAATCCTCAAATTACTGTGAAAGAATTCATAAATACTTCGGAAATTCATTTAAGAACTCAATCTGAGTGTTTCATTTGGGCGCCAGGTCACACTTTGTCAAGTCTTTACTCAAATAAACTGACACTAATTACGGTGTAGACGCAAATATGACGGCTAAATGACCCCACAAAGCATGATTAATCTGCAAGAGCCCAAAAAATTTATATGGAAAGCTGTTTCAGAAATTGGTTTTTTGGGACTTTAACTTGGCTCGATGGAATGATAATAGGTTCTTTTTGACTCGATATAGCTTTTCCGAAAGGGACACTTTGTATATATGAGGATTTGAAAATCTCTTGAATTCAGGTTCAAGAGTATCAAGCTGTTCTTTGGCGCGACCCCTGATTTGAGATAACGGAGGACAGTTATAAACCTGGGAGCCGTTTAGAAAGACAGGAATCATTAATTCTGTAGCCCTAAACGGAGGCCTGTATACTTTTTTCATGTAATCATACATGGGATGATGAGCCATAACTGGCCTGGAATGAGGGACAGATTCATCTACCTGTGTTAACAGATCACCAATCATCCCGTTTCCGCCATTGTAAAAACGAACTATTTTTTTGACTCCTGGGTTAGTAACCTTGTTGGGGTTGTGAGAAATTTTTATTCTCGGAACGAGCTTCCCGTCCCCATGATCCACAGCCATCAGTTTATAGACGACTCCTAGGGCTGGCGTTTGGTAAGAGGTCATTAAGCGGGTTCCTACACACCAAATGTCGATTTGAGCCCCTTGTTCCTTGAGACTTTCAATCAACCATTCGTCCAGATCGCTACTGGCAAGAATTTTTGTTTCGCCTAAATCCGCTTCATTTAGCATTTGTCTGGCAATTTTAGAATAATAGGCCAAATCACCGCTATCGATTCGTATTCCATTTAGCCTTTTACCCTTTTGCCTTAGTTCATGGCCGATTTGAATAGCGTTTCTGATCCCTTGTACGGTGTCGTAAGTATCTACCAGCAATACACAATTGTCAGGAAAAACATCACTAAACCCTCTAAATGAATCTATCTCATTTTCGAAGCTTTCAACCCAACTGTGAGCATGTGTCCCTCGTACAGGAATGTTAAATAATTTCCCAGCCTTAACGTTAGAGGTTCCATCACACCCACCTATGTAGGCGGCCCTGGCCCCGTACAGCGCAGCCTGGGTCCCATGAGCGCGTCGTGTGCCAAAATCGATTACTGGCGCTCCTTTCGATGCGATACATAATCTGGCCGCCTTCGTAGCAATTAAAGTCTGGTGGCCCACTAGAGCTAATAAAGTGGTTTCCAGCACCTGAGCTTCGGATATTGGTCCCACAACTCGCAGCAGTGGTTCATTAGGAAAAACCACCGTCCCTTCCGGGACTGCCCAGACATCACCGGTAAAGCGAATGCCGGAACGCAAAGCGTCCAAAGCTTCTTTAGAAAAGACGCCTGTTTTCGCTAAATATTCAATGTCGTCAGGATATATCGCCAGATTGTTAATGTAATTAATTGCGCTCTCCAGGCCGGCAAAGACGCAAAAGCCCCCATCATCGGGATTTTGTCTATAATATAAGTCAAAACAGGCTAGCTTATTCCCTCGTCCTAGAACCCGGTAACCAGCCGACATTGTCAATTCATACAAATCAGTGTCGAGTGTAAGGTTGTCCCTCCTCAAACAATCTAAAAGAGTCTCTGCCTGAGGGTATGCGATAGTGTTTCCAGAATCATCATCAATGATTTCCAAAGCATTTAACAAGGATTTCGTGCTCTTATCACGTATTGAAATTTTCATCAGCTTCTTCTGTCTTTCCTCAAACAAACATAGCGCGTAAAGATTTTACAAAAGGCTTCTTTGCTACTCCCTTTTCAGTCACTATGCCTGAAATAAGTTCATTAGGAGTGACATCGAAAGCGATGTTCCTTACAGGGACACCTTCCGGAGCAATTGAAGTTCCCCCGATGTGTGTGACTTCAATTGGGTCCCGTTCCTCAATCGGAATTAATTCTCCAGATGGTAATTTCATGTCTATTGTTGACAGTGGGGCAGCTACATAGAATGGTATACCGTGACGATGAGCCAGTACGGCCACGGAATATGTTCCGATTTTATTTGCTGTGTCACCATTTGCAGCGATCCTGTCTGCTCCGACAATAACCTTGCTTATTTCGCCGGCTTTCATTATGGCTCCCGCGGTATTGTCAGTTATCAATGTCACAGGAATGCCTAGTTTCATCAATTCCCAAGCCGTTATTCGAGATCCCTGATTCAAAGGTCTGGTTTCATCAGCAACCACCTGTATTTTCCTGCCGGCTTCAAAAGCCGCCCTAATAACACCTATGGCAGTGCCATAACCCGCCGTTGCAAGTCCCCCAGCATTGCAATGCGTTAAAATTACATCCCCATCCTCAAAAAGGTCCTTCCCGGATATTCCAATATGCTCACATAGCCGCCTGTCCTCAGATTCAATTGAAACCGCTTCCTGAATGAGAACTTTCTGAAGTTCAGCAAGGTTCTTTTTACAGTTCGCTTCAAAAATCAGTTTCATTCGATCAAGCGCCCAAAAAAGATTGACCGCGGTCGGACGTGTTGAGGCAATCTGGGAACTGGTAGAATCAAAAAAACTTCTTGTCGCTTCAGCGTCTGCTATGGAAGCTTTAAGCATTCCCAAAGCAATTCCCATGGCAGCAGCCACTCCTATAGCAGGGGCGCCTCGAATAGCAAGCCTCTTTATGGCGTCACATAGTTCACTAACTTCATGTATAATCAGGTATTTTTCTTCTCTGGGAAGTAACGTCTGATCCAGCAATCTTATATGATCACCTTTCCACTCAATTGTTCTGAATGGGTCCTGCACTTGACTCCTCCGCTAAGGTTTTAAAATTTGAATTATACTATTCATAATCCAATGTGTCACTCTGCAAAAAAAGCTTAAAGCCTATTTTAAAAGGTATCGATATATAAAAAAATATTAAATTAAATATCAAGTAGTTGCCATTATAATGTAATAAAATAGTTGTAATAACTGATTAAACATGCTATAGACGCATGAAAAAACAAGAGGTGACAGAATGAGCCTCAGATTCATAGCATCGCTGTTATTTGCTTTTATTCTCCTGGCCCTTCCCACTACAAGTACTGTGTATTCTGACAGCAGTATGGCTCTTAATGTTTGTCAGGAGCTTATCAATCACGCTCGTTCTTACGAATCACGGGCCACATGGCACACTCAGGTAGCGCAAGGGCTTATGCAGCAAATTCAGAGTATGTCAAAACAGCCTCAAACCCCTGGCGTACTTCAAACGATCGACAATCTTTTTCAGCAATATGATCAAAATCGTCAGTTGGCTTCCCAAATGACACAGCTATATCGACAATATTCTGATCAAGCGCAGCAATGCATGAAATCCGTCAATTAGCTGGAAACTATCGCGAACTCTTGCTTGGCGCCTCGAAAAGTACCTCTATCGAGGCGCGATCAATTTACAGCTTTGCCCCAGATCACCCCCATTCGTTGCGTTGATTTTTTCCGCCATTAAACAGCGACGACCTGACTCCTCTTTCTTTTGCTTTAACAATAAAGGGCCTTGTTTACAAGTAGTCAATCTTTGAGTATTTTGTTGGCAAAAAATGAGATAGGGGCCGGCTTAACCTATGTCGCAAAACTGGAATACAATTGAAATCACAACAGCTAAACAAGCCGAAGATTCGATAACCGGTTTCATTTCGGAAACGATAACCAGAGGATTTCAAATAGAGGACTTAAGTCCGGGTACCGTTAAAATCGTAGTATATTTAAAAGACGAAGAATGGACTTTATCAGGATTTAAGATTCGAACTTTTTTAAATAATATCAACAAATTTTTCCCTAATATTCCCACCCCCGAAGTGACTGTCAATCAATTAAAATATGAAAATTGGGCTGTAGCATGGAAAGATAACTTCAAACCAGTAAAAATTGGGTCGAGATTAATCGTGGCGCCTCCCTGGGACAAACCCAAAAAACTCGGTGATCGAATTCCAGTAATTATAGAACCTGCTGAAGCCTTTGGCACAGGGACCCATGAAACAACCCAGGGATGTTTGAATCTCATGGAACTAGCTTTGGAAAATATTGTCTCTGATTCGAAAAGGGTCAGCTTGCTCGATATAGGCTGCGGATCGGGGATCATTTCCATTGCCGCATTTAAATTGGGAGCAGCCCCTGTATTGGCAATAGACAACGATCCCATAGCGGTTGAATCGGCAAAGAAAAATCTGGCATTGAATGATCTGGAAGGAGTTATCGAAATTAAGGTAGCAGAACTTGATTCCATTTCGGATTCAGCTGACGTGGTAGTGGCCAATCTGGATTTTGTGACTCTGACTTCACATCTTGAAATACTTACAAGGTCATTTAAAGAATATTTGATCGTTTCTGGAGTCATAAAGTCAAAATGGGCATCGCTTATTGGGATTTTCCAAAATTCGGGCTTATGTGTTACCAACCAAATCATTGGCAAGGAATGGGGAGCGGGTCTGTTTGAACATGAGTCATGAAACCTAAAATTATAATCTTGGCTGGCCCAACAGCGTCAGGTAAAACAAGGGTGGCTTTGGAATTAGCGCGCAGGTTCAGCGCTGCCATAGTTTCTGCGGATTCAATTCAGATTTACAGATTTATGGATATTGGATCAGCCAAGCCCTCTATTGAAGAGCGTCAGCAGATCCCTCATTTTATGATAGATATAAGATACCCTGACGAAGATTTCTCAGCCGGTGACTATGTTAATGAAGCAAGATCCATTATACGGAAAATTGTTGAAAAATCCATGGTTCCGCTTGTTTCTGGCGGCACAGGTTTGTATATTAGATTGTTAAGAGGTGGAATAGCCGATTTACCCAGGGCCGACCTGAACTTGAGATCCAGGTTGCTTCAGATTTGCGAGAAAGAGGGAATTCAGGCTTTAACTGCTAGACTGGAAACTGTTGATCCATCTGCCGCCAAAAACATAGGACCTAACAATCTTGTTAGGATCTTAAGGGCTTTGGAGGTTTTCGAGTTAACAGGAAGACCGTTTTCGGAATTACAGAGGAAGCATGCTTTCAGGGATTGTCCTTACAATGCGCTATATTTGGGACTTAATCCTGAACGTGAAAAACTTTATCAGGCAATTGATGATAGGGTAGACAGCATGATGACCAGTGGTTTATTAGATGAGGTAAGATATTTGCATGGCCTAGGATATGGAGCGGAATTAAAACCTTTACAATCAATTGGATACAGACATGCCGGGACAGTCCTAGCCGGCCATGCGACATTATTGGAAGCGACTGAGCTCATGAAAAGGGACACTCGCCATTATGCAAAGAGACAGTTAACTTGGTTTAGATCTGAGCCGGATTTAAGATGGTTTGATCCTCAGGAAAGCTCGACTATCGGGGTTGAGGTTGATAACTTTCTCGAACATTAATGTGCGGTTCGAGATTTTCCCCAACGAGTGGAAGATTTCTCAAAGATAGAGTTTTTCACTCGAGGGATTATTATTAGGGGGCGCTGAAATGCCAAAGACTCATTTTAATATTCAAGATCAATTTTTGAACCAGGTCCGCAAAGCCCGAATCGAAATCGAGGCTGTTTTGACATCCGGCAATTCCATAAAAGGTTTTGTTCGGAGTTTCGACAGTTTTTGCATTATTCTTGAAGATTCAGAGGACACCTACCTGGTATACAAGCATGCTCTTTCTCTTATAAAACCAGCAGAACGGGGAGTGAAGATACCAGGGCTAGTCTGAATTTGACATCTTAGACCTATTACATAAACGCAAACTGTTTTTTTAGGTATTCTTGCGCGAAAAATGACATCAGTCACTAGAGACGTTGATCAAAAATTTGCCTGCGTCTCTAGGTCTATTCCTACAGGGCAATGGTCAGAACCTTCTATTTCAGTAAGTATAAAAGCTCGTTTTACGTGCTTCTCAAGATTACTAGTCACAAAAACGTAATCAATTCGCCACCCGATGTTTCTGCTCCTGGCCCCGCTTTTCATGTCCCACCAGCTGTATTGGATCAGGTTTCCGTTTAGACTTCTGAAGGTATCTATATAACCAGTAGCCACGGCTCTATCGATCCATTCCCGTTCACGGGCAAAAAAACCTGAAACTTTTGAATTTTCCTTGGGTCGTGCCAGATCTATTTCCTGATGCGCCGTATTTACATCCCCAAGGAAAATTATATTTCGATTTTGTTCACGTAATTTTTCAATATAACCCAGAAACGTGTCGTAAAAGTCCAGCTTGAATTTGAGACGTTCAGCGCCCATTTTTCCGTTTGGAAAATAGACATTAATTAGAACGAACGATTCAAAATCGAGCTGAAGGAATCTGCCTTCTTGATCAAATTCGAGCTGACCCATCCCCTCTTTTGAAAAAAGAGCGGGCTTTTTGGTATAAATGGCCACTCCACTATAACCTTTGCGTACCGCGCTACTCCAGTATGATCTATAACCGTTGGGAGTTATCAGTTTGTCGGGCAACTGTTCGGGTGAAGCTTTGGTTTCCTGAATACACAGAATGTCAGGTTGTTCTTGATCAAGCCAATCCAGAAATCCCTTTTTATAAACTGCGCGAACGCCGTTCACATTCCAGCTCAAGATCCGAATAATTTTAGACATAGAATTGGATCCTCAAATTGGGATAAAGAAGAAACCCGGCTTGAACCAGCCGGGATAAATGCGGGTTTGGTGGTGCCGAAGGCCGGACTCGAACCGGCACGAGCTTTCGCCCGCCACCCCCTCAAGATGGTGTGTCTACCAAGTTCCACCACTTCGGCTTGAAGTCAGTATATTTATCATGAGGGTTAACGTCAAGAGTAAAAAAGGTGATCGCGGCTTGAAAGAGCCCTTGGCCCCAAGGCTTACTTTGATCGACATGATATATAAAAACCAATAATTTTAAATAAAAAGAAAGAATATTTCAAGTTAAAAATCACTTGACATCTCAACTATAACTTTATAATCTTCTTTTAAGACATATCAGTTTTAGTTTTGCCGGTGGACATGCGGATTAAGTATTATTATATTTTAACTAAAATCCACTTATTATAACCGCTATCTAACTCGGGTATGTATCTTCTATCTTAACAGAGCCATGGCGCTAGTGAATTAACATGGCTTGGTTGAGGACAGCCCACAGTGGAGACGCTCTTTGCATCAGCCAGTACTAATAAAAGAAATTTTACAAACCCTTGCCCCTCATTCAGGTGGATTGTACCTGGATGGCTGTTTGGGCGCAGGTGGCTATGCAGAAGCCATTCTTAACGCATCGAGCCCGGACGGCCAATTGTTTGGTTTCGATGTTGACAGTGAATCCATAGAGCGTACCGAGCAAAGATTACAAACTTTCAGAAAACGTTTCCGGTTTTGGCATGCCGGTTATCATGAAGCCGCTTCCATCCTGGAATCTACGGGTATTGGCAAGCTTGATGGAATTGTTATTGATTTGGGATTAAGTTCAGACCAGCTTGAAGATCAGGAGAGGGGTTTTAGTTTCAAATTCCAGAGTCCTTTGGACATGCGCTTCGACAGGACTAAAGGTAAATCTGCCCAAGACCTTTTGCATGATCTTTCTGAGGTTGAACTTGAACAGATAATTTCAAATTATGGTGAGGAACCGAGAGCAGCTAAAATCGCCCGTAGATTAAAAGAGGCCATCAAAAACGGCGCTTTAGATAGCACTGAGCAACTTTCTGAAATTGTTGCGAAAAGCGTGGGTCGAAAAAGAGGCAGAATTCATCCTGCCACAAGAGTTTTCCAGGCGCTGAGAATAGCTGTAAATGATGAGCTAAATAATTTGAAAAGGGGACTGGAGGAATTACCTCGATTACTAAAAACAAATAGTCGCTTATGTATTGTTTCATATCATTCCCTAGAAGACAGACTTGTCAAATCAACTTTTAGGGACATGGGTCGAAATTTTCATAAATGGCATGTTGTGACCCCTCGTCCGTTGCGACCATCTCTTGAGGAGACACGGAGTAATCCCCGATCAAGATCAGCAAAAATGCGGGTAATAGAGGCATTGTAAAATTCTGAGAAATGCAGGTTGCTCAATGGAAAAAACTGGAAACGGGGTCGACCTCTTCAGGTGGACCAAAAACCAAGCAGAAGGAGGTTTCTGATGAAGAAACCCGCTCTTCCCGTTTATCTGGAATGTTGCCATGTTGCATTGTCGTAATTCTGCTAATTCTACTTTTAGTTGGTTTTTTCAATGTATGGACCAGAATGGGACTAGTTCAGTTAGGCTATAAAATGTCGAAGCTGGAAACCAAAAACAAAGAACTGAAAGGTCGCGTGAGGGAACTTAGCCTTGAGTTAGCGTCATTGGAATCTCCCGCGGAAATTGAGAAAAGGGCTACCAAACAAGGGTTGAGGATGCCATTGGTAGGCAGGATCATAAATGTTCCGTAATCAAACTATCAACTGGATGGCTATCAGAATAGTGGTTGTAGGCGTCATCTTTGGAATCGCCGCAATTATTTTGATAGCTCGCGCCTATCGTCTCCAGGTGGTCGATTCTGAAGTTTTAAAAAAGAGGGCGGAAAAACAGCGTTCAATGAATATTGATCTTGAATCGAGGAGGGGGTTTATTTTTGACCGATCTGGAGAACAGTTGGCCGCCAGCCTGGAAGTTGACTCTGTTTACGCCCGTCCCAGAAAGATAGCAACCAATAAGACAAGACTGGAAGTCGCTGATAGTTTGTCGAAGATATTGGACATGGATAAAAAGAATATTCAGAAAAAACTGGAAGAAGACAAACCTTTCGTTTGGATAAAAAGACGGGTTTCTCCTTTGACGGCTGAAAGAGTGCGTAAGAGCGACCTCGGGGGAATTTATACTGATCCCGAGTACCAGAGATTCTATCCTCTAAAGAACCTGGCCGCTCACGTCATTGGATTTGCGGGGATAGATTCAAAAGGCCTGGAAGGTCTTGAACTGTTTTATGACAAGTTTCTCAAAACAGCGCCAATTCCGATAACCGCTCAAAAGGACAATCTTGGCAGACCTGTGATGTTCACCGCTTTGGATTGGGCTCCAAAACGCAATGACATTCATATTACTCTTGATCGGAATATTCAGTTTATAGCTGAAAGGGAATTGGAAAACGCGGTTAATAGGGAGCATGCCAAAAGTGGGGTTATAATTGCCCTTGACGCTGACTCTGGCGAAATCCTGGCCTTGGCTGTCAGACCAACATATAATCTTAATGTTTTTCAACAGGCGGCCACAGCTTCTAGAAGAGACAGGGCTGTAGCCGATACCTTTGAGCCTGGTTCCACGTTTAAAGTCTTTTTGGCCGCGGCGGCGCTCGAACTCGGCAAAGCCAAACGATCCGATGTCTTTTTTGTTAATAATGGCTTGTATCGATACAATGGCTCGGAGATCCATGATGTTAGTCCTCACAAAGACCTGACATTTGACGAGGTCTTAATAAATTCAAGCAATATCGGAGCCGTCAAGATTTCCGAAAAACTTTCGAAAGCTGAATATTACAACATGTTACGCGATTTTGGATTTGGTTCATTGAGTAACATAGATCTACCCGGTGAGAGACCGGGAATGTTACCGAAACCAAGCCATTGGTCAGTTTTGACTAAGGCTAATATGGCTTTTGGCCAGGGCATAGGTGTCACCCCAATACAGCTTGCAGTGGGATTCGCCGCAGCAATAAACGGAGGCAAGCTGTACAAGCCCCGTTTGTTAAAAAGGATCACCAACGCTCTTGGTGAAACCGTAATGGAAAATCCACCCCTTTTGGTGAGACGATGTATAAGTGAAGAAACGTCGGCCGCCTTGGTAGACATTTTGAGAAAAACGGTCACGTATGGCACAGGAAAAAACGCCGCTATCCCTGGGGTTGATATAATTGGAAAAACGGGGACGGCTCAAAAGGCTGATCCCAATGGTGGCTATTCTAAAAGCAAGTATTTGATGTCATTCATAGGCGCTATTGAAAGTGTCAAACCTCGTATTGTGATTCTAGTAGTCATAGATGAGCCCATGAAAGGAAGTGACCGTACAGGAGGCAAGGTGGCAGCGCCTGTTTTCAAGAAAATATCGGAAGGCATTCTAGCTATGTCTGGGACAGTTCCAGGTCGAGGCAAGGAATTGGTGGCTTATAAGGAACCAACCAGCAAAACAGTTGAAGAGCGCCGTTTCAATTCTCACTTACAGCATGGGAATAAACCTGGCGAATGGATAATGCCTGACCTCAAGGGAGCAGATTTGCGACAGGTTGTAGATATTTGTGGGATGTTTAAATGCGACCTTGCCATAACTGGATCAGGCGTTGTAGCTAATCAGGAGCCCAAACCGGGTGAAACAGTTAGAGAAGGCGCTCCAATAAGGATTTCGTGTTCCGGGGGACTATATTGAGCCTAGTAATTGCTGATATTTTGCCTTTGCTTCAAGCCCAGGAATTTTGGGGAAACCGCCACGCCGTAGTGGAGGGGGTTTCTCATGATAGCAGGAGCGTTCGGCCAAAATTTGCATTTGTAGCCATTGTAGGCGATAAGGCTGATGGGCACGATTTTGTTTTAAAAGCTGTGGAAAAGGGAGCCTCTGTCATAGTGGCTCAAAAGAAACCGCCGGAAAATTTTGATGGGAAGATCGCATGGATAAAAGTTCGTGACTCCCGAAAAGTTATGGGCCCACTTGCCGCTTCGGTTTATGGAAAGCCTTCTGACTCGATAGTTCTCATAGGGATTACTGGCACTAATGGAAAGACGACTACCACCTTTTTGCTTGAAGCTATATTGAAACAGGCGAATTTTGTTCCGGGCGTGATCGGAACAATATCGCACAGGTGGCCTGGCGTCGAAATTGCAGCGTCCAATACTACTCCCGAAGCTTCGGACATACAGAAAATGTTATCTGATATGTGTCAAGCCGGTGTCACTCATGTAATCATGGAGGTATCGTCTCATGGACTGGTAATGAGACGGCTCGATGGTTGTAATTTTGACGCAGCCATATTTAGCAATCTAACTCACGATCACCTAGATTTTCATAAGAATATGGAGGATTATTACGCAGCAAAAAAAATTCTTTTCGAGGAATTGTTACCACAATCCTCCAAGCAAAATCCATTCGCAGCCATAAATATGGATGATTTCTATGGTCGTCGATTGGCTAAGGAAGTTTCATCTATAACAACGATCAATTATGGGTTGACAAATGAGCCTGATGTTTACCCTGTCAGGACAAATATGTCACGGAGAGGGATAAACGCTACTATAAAGACCCCCTTTGATTTTCTTGAGATTGAATCTAATCTTGTAGGCGTTTTTAATCTGTCGAATATTCTGGCGGCACTGTCTGTGAGTCTTGAGTTGGGCATTCCTAAAGAAGCCATTCTGGAGGGTGTTAAATCCGTTAATTCTGTTCCTGGTCGACTTGAACGTGTAAATACAAGAGTCGGGGCGATATTTGTTGACTACGCCCATACTCCTAATGCTTTGAAAAATGTACTAGCAGCGATGAGGAAGATCTGTGACGGAAATTTGACGATTGTAATGGGGTGTGGAGGAGACCGGGATAAAATGAAACGCCCAATTATGGGAGTGGAGGCGGCAACAGGTAGCGATTTCGTTGTAATCACTTCTGACAACCCCAGGAGCGAGGACCCTATGGCTATAATCAGGCAAATAGAACAAGGTGTGGTTGATTCAGGTTTTACAAAGGTATCAATGAGTTCAGCCCAAACAACAATAGCCAAGGGTTACGTTGTGATTCCTGATCGAAGAGAAGCTATCAGATGGGCTATTTCCAAATTGGGACCACTAGACGTCATGCTGATAGCAGGAAAAGGGCATGAGACATATCAGGAGATACAGGGAATTCGCCATCCTTTTGATGATCGCGTCATCGCCTTGGAAGAATCTGAAAATTTGTTGTCAAAAATTCAATATAAAAATCCGGCCATCGGTGGTGTAGAAATTTAGGACCCGGCATATGAGATCAGAAGCAGGACCGTACAAAGTAAAGGATATATTGCAAGCCACCTCTGGAGATTTGGCGCAAGGCGCTATTGATGACGCCTTTGATGGCATTTGTACGGATTCCAGAGAGTTGAAAAGAAACGATCTCTTTGTGCCGCTTAAGGGCCAAAACTTCGATGGCCATAATTTTGTGCTTCCGGTCTTAAAGGCCGGCGCCGGTGGTAGTCTGGTTAATCGCGATGTTCATTTGAGAATCCCTTTAAATCTCTCCAACTCTGTTCTGATCAAAGTTCAGGACACCCTCCAATCTTTGACCGACCTTGCATCAACCCACCGTAAGATATATCCAGTCCCCTTGGTCGCGATTACCGGCTCCGCCGGCAAAACTACCGTTAAAGAAATGATAGGCGCAATCCTGAGGCGCCTTGGTCCAGTAAAAATAACCGAGGGAAATTTTAATAACCTGATTGGTCTGCCTATGACTGTTTTGGACATCGGCCGAAGTCATAAGTACGCCGTGGTAGAAGCCGGTGTAAATCAACCTGGAGAGATGGACTGCCTGGCCAGAGCAGCGGCGCCTGACATTTCTGTCATTACCACAATAGGACAGGCTCATCTTGAAGGCTTGGGTTCCCTGGAGAATGTAGCGACTGAAAAATTTAAACTTGTGCAAGCAATTTCTGAAAACGGACTCGGTGTAATCCCAGCAGACAGCGTTCTGATTAAAAACCATCTGAAGAGCTTTAAAGGCAATTACGTTACTTTTGGTTTATTTGAAGGGGATTATCGAGCAGAGAATATTCGACCAGGGGATTCAACTACTTTTGAAGTGGTAGGACCTTTTGGTAGCACAAGAATACGATGGGGTCTTTACGGTCCTCACAACATAGCGAACGGTCTGGCCGCGTTTGCCGCAACCTCTGAGCTAGGTATCGGGATTAATGAGATCCAGCATGGTCTTGAAAACTTTAAGCCTCCAGCCTGGCGGATGGAGATTGTTGATCTAAAGGGTTCACGAAAGCTATTCCGTGATTTTTACAACGCCAACCCTCTTTCGATGAAGGCTGCTCTGGAGACTTTGGTCATTTCTAAAAGAGATGTGGCAACTTTAGCTATTTTGGGAGACATGATGGAACTTGGGGTTCATGCCCCGGAACTCCATCGGGAAATAGGAGCTCTCGCAGGAAAAGTCGGTGTTGATGCCGTTATATATATCGGAAAATTTGGCGAACACTTTGCTTCAGGCTTCCTAAAGACAGGTGATGGACGGCGCTCACTGAACCTATTCGATGACAAGGAAAAAGCATGGGAATTCATGAGAAAAAGAATCGGTAATTATGGCAGGATTCTTGTTAAAGGGTCGCGTTCGATGAAAATGGAACTGATTGCTGATCAGATTGAAAAGGAGATGTAAAGAATGCTTTATCACTTTCTTTACCCTCTTAACTCTAGTTTCATTCTTTTCAATGTTTTCAGATACATATCCTTTAGAGCCATCATGGCGACCCTGACGGCGTTAATGATAAGCTTTTTGTTAGGAAAACCCTTAATCGATTATCTACGAGAATTCCAGATTGGTCAGATGGTGCGGGATGACGGTCCTCAGAGTCATCTGGAAAAAAGTGGGACCCCAACTATGGGTGGGTTGCTCATTCTTTTTGCCATGGCATTTTCCTGTCTTTTGTGGGCCAGATTAGACAACGTATATGTTTGGGTTGTCCTCGTTGTAACTCTCTCATACGGCGCGATTGGATTTCTAGATGATTATTTGAAAATTCGCAGGCGGAGCCATAAAGGATTAAGTGGCAAGCAGAAATTGGGGATGCAATTTTTGATTGGTGGTTTGGTAGGTGTTTTCCTGTGGATGGACCCTTCATTCAAGACCACTTTGGCTGTGCCTTTCTTTAAGAATGTTCAGCCAGACCTCGGATTCTGGTACCCGATATTTGCGGCTTTAGTAATAGCAGGCGCCTCAAATGCCGTAAACCTAACTGACGGTCTAGATGGTTTAGCCATTGGCCCAGTAATGATATGTGGCGCGACCTATCTTTTTTTCGCCTACATCGCTGGTCATCTCAAGCTGGCGCAATATCTCCAGGTTCCATATATCCCCGGGTCAGGTGAGTTATGTGTGGTTTGTGGCGCTATGTTGGGCGCTGGAATGGGTTTTTTGTGGTACAACGCTTATCCCGCTGAAGTATTTATGGGAGACGTTGGATCATTGTCTTTGGGAGGTTTGCTTGGAGCAGTCGCTGTAGTTACCAAGCATGAAATACTCCTCGCTATTGCAGGAGGGGTGTTTGTCATAGAAGCGTTGTCAGTAATTCTTCAGGTAGCTTCTTTCAAGGTCACGGGGAAGAGAATATTTAATATGGCCCCGATCCATCACCATTTTGAACTTAAAGGCTGGCCTGAACCGAAAGTTATAGTTCGTTTCTGGATTCTTTCGATTGTATTTGCGCTCATGGCGATAAGTACTTTGAAACTTCGTTGAACCGATATCAGATTTATCCAGATTACTTTGGAATGAAAGTAATTTTATAAGCTAAATCGCTTATAACCTTAGCGGGATCGAACATTCATGACGTTGGAAAATCAAACCATGGAACTTAAAGTTTTAAAACCGTTTTTTAACGATCCCTTTCTTTTATTGATAACTATCCTGATCTTGACATTCGGGATCGTTATGGTGACATCAGCGAGCTTTATGATAGCCTCAGCGAAATTTGGAGATGGTTTTTATTACGCCAAGAAACAGGGACTGGCAATGATTGCCGGGTTGAGTTTGATGCTCCTTTGTTCAAGGATCAATCCTTTTTTCTGGAGAGATTACGCTTCAATAGGTCTAGGAATCTCATTATTTTTGTTGGTCCTGGTTTTCGTACCAGGTATCGGAGTCGAACTGGGGGGTTCAAGACGCTGGTTACGACTTCCGTTTGGTTTCTACATTCAACCTTCTGAAATCATTAAATATGCAATGATAATATTCTTTGCCCGTTCATTGGCCAAAAAGGGTGACGGAGTAAAAAGCTTCGCAATTGGGTTCTTACCGCATGTTCTGGTTATGGCCCTCGTTGTCATGTTGGCTCTTTTCCAACCGGATTTTGGCCTTGCTTTAATAATTACTACTGTTGGTTTTCTGATGATGTTCGTGGCAGGAGTGAGATTACAACATCTGGTCGGTTCGGCTATATTATGTTTACCTTTCCTTTTTCAGATCGGCATGAGCGCTCATTATCGGTTCGCGAGATTTAAAAGTTTTCTGGATCCTTGGGCCAATCCTTTAAGTACTGGCTTTCAAGTGATTCAAAGTCTTGTAGCTTTTGGTTGTGGTGGTTTTTGGGGAGTCGGATTAGGCAAAGGAATCCAAAAACTGTTTTACTTACCTCAACCCCACTCGGATTTCATACTTGCTGTAATTGGAGAGGAGCTTGGGCTGAGTGGAGTTATATTTATTATTCTCCTGTTTTACTTGTTGATCTTTAGAGGACTAATGATAGCAATCCGTACACAGGATATATTTCTAAGATGCCTATCCTTTGGTATTACGTCGCTGATTGGTATCCAATGCTTGTTAAATATGGCTGTCACTATGGGATTAACTCCCACGAAGGGCTTGCCGTTGCCTTTAGTGTCTTTGGGAGGCACTTCCATTATGGCCAATCTTGGAGGGATTGGTATCTTGATGGCCGTCAGCGCTACAGTTCAAGCCAATAGAGAGGGGGTCAAATCATGAGACTCATCCTAGCTGGCGGAGGCACAGGTGGTCATCTTTTTCCAGCCTTAGCAATAGCTGAAACTCTAAAGGCGAATTTTCCATCATCTGAAGTGCTATTCGTGGGGACAAAACGCGGCATAGAATCCAGATTAATTCCTCAAACAGGGTTTCCGATCAAGTTTGTTTCGGCTCGTGGAATCATGAGGACCGGGATTATGAATTCTATTAGAGCTGGTATGGAGATCCCTGTTGGCGTAATACAGTCATTCAAAATCATAAATGAATTTAAGCCCGATTTTGTTCTCGGTGTTGGGGGCTACGCATCAGCTCCTACGTTAATTGCAGCGTTGATTCTTAATATAGAAACCGGAATTCAGGAACAAAATTCTGTCATGGGTGTAGCAAACCGAATGTTATCCAAGTTTGTAAACAAGATTTTTGTTTCCTGGGAAAATACCTCACCTAGCACGCCCCCGGAAAAGACCTTTTTGGTCGGAAACCCTGTTAGACCAGATCTATTCAGGATTCAACCCACACAAGATGAGACTGAGAAATTCAAAATTTTGATCTTTGGTGGATCGAAAGGGGCCAACAGTTTAAATCTAGGCATGATTGAGCATTTGGATCAGCTTCGAAGTATAGCCTCTAAAATAAAGATTGTTCATCAAACGGGAGCCGATTTCGTGATTAAAGTGAGGAAAGCCTACGAGCAGGCGGGTATTGAGGCCGACGTTCGGGAATTCATAACAGACATGGGGACATATTATGCGTGGGCTGATCTCGTGGTTTGTCGAGCTGGGGCAAGTTCTCTGGCAGAGATTACCGCAACTGGAAAACCTGCCATAGTTGTTCCTTTCCCTTTTGCCGCCGAGGACCACCAGACCAAGAACGCCTTGTGGCTTGAAAATCATCATGCGGTAAGGATGGTTGGAGACTCGGAATTAAAAAGTGGGGTTTTGATATTCAAGATTCTGGAACTGATTAAAAATCCTTCAGAGATTAAAACCATGGCAGAAAACGCTGCCAAGCTCGGAAGGCCGAATGCGGCACGGGCTATTGTTCTCGAAATACTAAAAAATCAAAGGTTAGCCGCGTGATAGGAACTTTATTCAAAAAGGTTAAAGATGTCCATTTTGTAGGCATTGGTGGTGTCGGGATGAGTGGGATCGCTGAGATCCTCCTTGCGCTCGGGTTCAATGTTAGTGGTTCTGACATCCAGGAATCACCAACAGTAGTCCGTTTAAGGTCTCTAGGCGCTCAAGTTCGTATAGGCCACAAGAAAGATCATCTTGATAAGGCTGATGTCCTTGTATATTCATCTGCTGTCTCAGAAGATAATCCCGAGGTTGTCGCTGCCAAGGACAGAAGAATTCCTGTCATCCCAAGAGCAGAAATGCTCGCAGAATTGATGCGAATGCAAACATCTATTACTGTCGCCGGGATGCATGGAAAAACCACGACAACCTCAATGATAGCAGCAGTTTTATCTCAAGCGGGATTGGACCCCACGGTAGTAATTGGTGGCAAGCTTAACGCCTTGGGTGGCGGCGCCCATCTGGGGCAGGGCAATTTGTTGGTAGCGGAAGCTGACGAATCGGACAAATCCTTTTTGAAGCTTTTCCCTACTATAGCCCTGATTACAAACATCGATCTTGAACATATGGATTGTTACTCATCTATTGAAGAAATCAGAACAACATTTCTGGAATTTATAAACCGGATACCATTTTACGGATATGCCGTGGTCTGTATTGATGACCCACAGGTTCAAAGGATAATCCCTGCAATTTCAAAAAGATTTTTGACGTATGGCCTCTCTTCACAGGCCTTTATCAGGGCAGCTAAGCCGAGATTTGATCGTGGTGGCTCAGTTTTCCAAGTATACAGGGAAGATACTCTACTTGGTGAAATAAGATTACCAATGCCAGGTATGCACAATGTGGTAAATTCTCTGGCCGCCGTAACAATAGCCGAACTTTTTGATGTCCCTTTTAACATACTCAAGAAAGCGCTCGAAGCGTTTCCCGGTGTCCAAAGGCGATTTACAAAAAGAGGCGTGGTTGCTGACATAACCGTTGTCGACGACTATGGACATCATCCAGCCGAGATTCGGGCAGTCCTGTCGGCTGCAAGACAATTGGCTGAGAAACGAATAGCTGTTCTGTTTCAGCCACACAGGTATTCTCGAACGAAGGCGCTATTCGAAGATTTTTTGACTGCGTTCCATGATGCTGACCTGCTTTACATTATGGACATTTATCCGGCCAGTGAAAAACCGATTGAAGGCGTGAGTGGGACTCGACTTTGTGAAGCCATCAGGGCAAGGGGCCATAAGAAGGTCCGTTTTTTGGGGGATAGATCCTCTATTGCCCGTGAAGTGGCCCAAGAACTTCTACCAGGAGACATGTTTATAACATTAGGCGCCGGCGATGTCACAAAACTCGGTCCGGCAGTTTTGGAAGAACTTGAACAGCGGAAAGGTGTTCTGCTTGAAAATTAGCGAAACTCAAATTCAGCTAATTGGTTCGATTCTCGGAGAAGATCCCGCAAGAGATCTCCCTCTTAAGAATTTGACCTCTTTTCGAATTGGTGGTCCTGCTGACGTAGTTGGATTTCCTAAGGACGCTGAAACACTTGCACGTCTTCTTAAATTTGCGAGACAGGAACATATTCGCTATTTCGTACTAGGAAGTGGAACCAATGTGTTGTTTCATGATGAAGGTTTTCGGGGGTTGATAATTTCTCCTCTGAGAGTGAAAAAACTTGATGTCCAAACAAACAAATGTCACGAAGCGCATATCGTAGCGCAATGTGGAACTTCTCTACCAATGGTTGTGGCAAGATCTTGTCGTTTAGGTTTTACAGGTTTGGAACCACTTTGGGGAATTCCTGGATCCATAGGCGGTTCTATAGCTTGTAACGCAGGGGCCAACGGTTTGTCAGTGGGAGATTTTATCGAAGAAGTTGAGATAATTAATAGAGATGGTGAGATAATATCGCTTAAAAAGGGTTCGTTTTCATATGGCTACAGATTTTGTAATTTGCCCCGGCAATCGGTTGTACTGCAGACTTGTTTTAAACTGATGAGATCTGACCCATACCAAATACACGCAAGACTTGAAAATTTTAGGAGCGTTCGACGATCTACCCAACCGCATGGATTCCCAAGTGCGGGCTGTGTTTTCAAGAATCCTGCCAGGGATCTTTCGGCAGGGGCTCTAATTGAAAAACTTGGTTTCAAGGCCATGAGATGCGGAGGAGCCGAGGTTTCCTCTGTCCACGCAAATTTCATTGTTAACAGAAATAAGGCGAAAGCCAGCAATGTATTGGAACTAATCGACCACATTACTGAAACAGCCTATAAACGAGAAGGTATAAGTCTCGAGTTGGAAATCAGAATTGTAAATCCGAGAGAAAATTATGTCTGATAACGGTACCCAGATTAATTCTCAAACACAAGCGGCTCTAATTTCAGAAAATACTGCTGGACCCGCATCGTGGAGTCAGGTTGTGCTTAAGGTACTGTTCTTATCAGGAATTTGTCTGGATATATTGCTGGCTTGTGTTTGAGAATTAATCTGGGTA
>JAMCYH010000097.1 GCA_023474025.1 Deltaproteobacteria bacterium | reverse complement strand
AATTTCTCGTGGTGCCTTTCTCATCACAATTCTCTTTTTCTTAGACAAAAACAAATGCCTAAGCCAGTATTGACCAGAATATCGCCCAAGGAGCAAATAAAAGGCTGAATCTAATCAGCCTTTTATTATTTTCTCCCTGAAAGCTCAACAAGCAATTTAAAGTTGTAATTTTCAGAATCATAACCTAAATTGTTAGTACCATTCTAATAATCCTTCTTTGTTTCTTCCGGAAAATTGATAGAGGAATGTCAATTAAAAATCGAGGCGCAAAATGTCCAACTTTACAAGAAGAAAATTTCTGGTGTCGGCAGCGGGTGTTTCAGGTGCGGCGGCGCTGACCAATTTAGCGGTTTGTACCCCTAAAGGCGAAAAAACATCAGGCATATCAAACATGCGAATGCATCCTCTCGATGGAATCCAACGGGAAAACCTTAAAATATCTGATATCAAGGTGACGCTCCTATCTTATGAACTTAAACCGGAGGAGCAGTGGACTGACGGGGATCAGAATTCCGTTATATGGCAAACGACTTCAGTAATCACTGAAGTTTTTACAGATGTAGGTATAGTGGGCATTGGCGGGGGAAGCCGCTACAATGGGCCCGTAGAGATGAAAACGTACACTGAAAAAGTGATTAAGCCTCTGTTAATCGGGAAAAATCCTTTTGATGTTGCGATTCTCACCGGGGGGATTGCCGGAGATGGAGCCAGAGCAGCATGGTGCGGAGTCGATGTTGCGCTCTGGGATATTATCGGTAAAGCGAAAGGACTGCCGCTTTATAAAATTCTGGCAACAAATACTGAACCGCAAACGCACCTGCGCGTTTATGCGAGCGGAGGCGAATTTACCTGGCGTAAAAACTCGAAATTTGCTGATATAGGTCCGGAAAGCCATATCAGGCAGGCTCTCCAGCACAAGAAGGACGGTTATACGGCTTTTAAGTTTCGAATGGGAGGAGGTTTTGGGAGATTGGGGATAACCTTGAAGGATTACATCCCTCACTTGTATAAGTTACGGGAGGCGGTCGGACCGGATTTTGACCTGATTCAGGAAGCTAACACCCGATGGTCTGTGGCACAGTGTTTAGAGATATGTCCTGTACTGGAAGAGCTCAAATTTCTCTGGTTTGAGGAACCAACAAAAAGAAATATAGACGATTACCTTAAAATCAAACAGGCGCTTCCCACGGTGAAAATATCCGGTGGCGAGATGCGCCGTAACAGGGGTGAACTCGCAGAATGGATAGACAGCGGAGCATATGATATTATTCAGTCCGGTTGTGATGACGCAGGCATGACGGAAAACTGGCATATAGCGCAGATGGCTCATACAAGAGGGAGGCTTTTCACCGGTCATAACTGGCAGGACGGACTGGTAACCATAGCGAATGCTCATTTGCTGGCAGCTCTTCCCAACAGGTTCCTGCTCGAAACCAATATGACTGCCAACCCATTAAAGGAAGGGCTGTTCAAAGAAAAGCTAATTGTAAAAAATGGTTATCTTGACATTCCCGATAAACCGGGACTGGGAGTGGAACTGATTGAAGATCTTGATAAACAGTATCCCTATGTTCCCGGACCGTGGAATAAACCTGATCCGGGGATGCCGAAATCGTGATATGCAAGATTATCAACTAAACAAGACATGGACACACAAGATGCTGCACTCCCTACCCATAGGGGTAGGAATGAGGAGATTGCTCCTCACTTTCATGTGTCAATTACTAAATTTGTCAACCGTACACAATTTCAGGGATTCGATATATCCGCATCTTATCGAATCAGTCCAATTATTGTAGGTTTTGCAAACTTCATAAGATAATTTGTAGTGAATTTCCCTAACCCAATCTTGAAGGTGACTTATTAAAGCGATTGAATACACAAAATACGGACCGCCGGATGTTCTTCAGCTCAAGGAGATAGAAAAGCCTGCTCCGAAGGATAAGGAGATACTGATAAGCGTATTTGCGACATCGGTGAATTACGGAGATATTTTGGTTCGAAATTTTAGGCAAATCTCCCCTCGAAAATTTAACATGCCCTTCCTCTTCTGGCTCTTCGCGAAAATATTTTTTGGATTCAGAAAACCAAAGATAACAATACTGGGGAGTGAGTTTGCCGGGGAAATTGAATCAATAGGCAAAGATGTAAAACGAATTAAGAAAGGTGACCAGGTTTTTGGATATCTTGGTCAGAGCATGGGTGCAAATTCAGAGTATCTATGTATGCCTGAAGATGGGTGTGTAGCGCTAAAACCTGCCAATATGACCTATGAGGAAGCCGCTGTCGTTCCTTATGGGGCAATAATGGCGTTGAATTTGCTTAGAAAAGTAACTATCCAGCCGGGACAAAAGGTCTTGGTTAATGGAGCCAGTGGAGGGATAGGTTCAGTGGCGGTACAGCTTGCCAAATCTCACTTTGGGGCAGAAGTTCGCTTTAATAAGTCACCTTCAAGATTGGAATTGGTGAAATCTCTGGGAGCTGATAAGGTTATTGATTACACCAAAGAGGATTTTACACAAAGGAGCGAGACCTATGATCTTATTTTTGACATATTAGGCAAGAGTTCGTTTTCACGGTGTAAAAGCTCGCTAAAGCCGAACGGAATCATTCTTTTTGCCAGTTTTAAGATGAAACAACTTTTTCAAATGCTATGGACTTCAATGATAGGTAGCAAGAGAGTACTATGTGCGCTTGCACCAGGAAGCACTGAAGATTTAATTTCCGTCAAAGAGCTAATTGAGGCGGGGGAAATAAAATCGGTGATAGATGAACGTTATCCGTTGGAACAGACTGCCGAGGCTCACCGGTATGTCGAAACAGGTCTCAAAAAGGGAAATATAGTCATAACTGTGGAACATAGTAGCAAAACACAACAAAGCCATCAGAACGTAACGCTATAGCGGCCAATTATTACTGGGTCAGTCCACCCCCGCCATCGCGATTCCAATAATATGTATAAATGAACTTTTCCTGTTGGTCGGCGATGGCGCTAATCTTTGAACCAGATTTCCAACAGCCGGCCGATTGTCTGGAAGCCGCGCTGGTTAGCGTGGACGACGTCGCGCATAAACCAGCCGTAAGTCATTCCACTCTCCTGGATATACGTCCACCAGGGTCCGGTCATGTCGAAAAAGGCGCATTTTTCCTCCGACGCCACCTTCTGCAAGTTGAAGCGGAAATTACTCGTCGTGGTGTCGATCTCGCGCGTGAAGTTCCGGAGGTGATCGCTGTTTGGAGCTCCAAAGACGGGTGTAAGCAGGAGCACTTCGGTATCCGGTTTTTTGGCGCGTACCTGCCGGATAACCGACCGGATGGCTTCGGTATCATTGCCGTGGGAGATACCGCCTATGACGAGCAGATCGGGATTGTGCCTCAGCACATATTCCTGGACATTGTTATTTTCCCGGTAGAACTGGCAGCTGCCCCCGCCTCTCACCGAGGTGATCTTGATGATTTTGCACTTCGGACAGTTTCGCATCAGCAGCAGTTCGAACGATGAGCTGGATGTATCGTTTACAATGCTGTCCCCAAGGAGCACCATTCGCAGTTCGCCGCCCTCACGCAGTTTGGACATTGTTTTCGGGATGAGCGTAAAACGTCCGGCGGGGGGCTGATAGACGACCGGTTTCATCGCGGCATAGATTGCGTCGATCTGTTCAAGTTTGCTCATGCCGGCGAATGGATCAGCAACGGTGCCGTTGAGCAGGAAGCCGCCCATACGCACAGTGCCAGGCGAGGCGATCCTGAGTACCAGTTCGTGATCGGCGTTCCGGTCCAGTTTCTTTGCGAGCGGTATCGCACGCATCGCCGGACCGGTTACATCTTTCGGCGCCGCGATCCTCCGGAAAGTTGCCCCATCGAGGGCGTATTCTAAGTCCGCGCTGTCCTTGTCAACCACGTCAATGATCCCGATCTCCGAGCCTTTGAATTTCATTTTCAGAGCCGCGCCGGTTTCTGCGGAGATAAGAATGTGACGGAACGGTTCGATCGGACTGGGCTGTCCGGCTTTCCACGCGCCCGACTGTTTGACCTCCGGATCCTCGTCG
>JAMCYH010000105.1 GCA_023474025.1 Deltaproteobacteria bacterium | reverse complement strand
CAACGCTCAAGAATAAGAGGCGGTTTCGGGGTCCTTTCACGCGCTTCCCCAATCGGATATTCCAGCGGCCGATCCGTTTTTGGCGCATACGCCCAAAGATACATCACGAGGAATAGGAACAGGAGAATCCCTACAAATAGAAATATGCTGCCAATCCCCATGATCTGTCTGAGGGGCAGCCAAGACTGGACGACCGGATGATCCCCGTAGGTAGTGTAGGACGTGCGTCTAGGTTCACCAAGAATCCCCGAGTGTGCATACTGACCGACATAAAAAGCATGCCGATCGACCATATCGCAGTTTGGAAAATCCCCAGATTATTGGCCCTCCGAGTCAACGTTCGGTTGGTTAAAGTCGGTATCAGCCAATAGGAAATCGCAAAAAACGTCAAAATCACGCTTGTAGCTAAGGTCATGTGAAAATGTCCGGTTACCCAGAGGGTATTATGCACAACCTGATTCATTTGGTAACTGGCATTCACAATCCCGCCCGCACCGGCGGGGATAAAAAACACCATGGCCACAAACGGAGCCAAGAAACGCACATCTTTCCACGGCAGCTTGCGGAACCAGCCGAATTTTCCGGTCGCCCCCTGCGATCGTCCTGCCAATTCAAACGTGGCAAACAATGCAAAAACAGTCATCAACGATGGGACCACAACAATCATTGTCAGAGACACCTGCAGGAACTTCCAAAAGGGCTGTATGCCCGGCTCCATCAACTGGTGATGAAACCCGACCGGAATCGAATAAAGAATAAACAGGATAAACGTCAACCGGGGCAGAGAATCGCTGAACAGCTTCCCTTTGATGATCCGCGGCATATTCACGTACCAATAAATATAAGCCGGAAGCAGCCAGAAATAGACTAACGGATGCCCGAAATACCAAAAGAGTGTACGGCTTAATTCAACATTGATCCGGCCTGTCCAGCCAAAAGACCAGGGAATCAATAAAAATACAACTTCAGTCGCGACCCCTAACGTTGCAATCAACCACAAGATCATGGTCGCAACCGACATATAGGCAAACAGCGGTGAAACTTCTCCCCGATGCTCCCGACGCCATCTGCGGTAGCTGGAAAAGATCGAAAAACCGCTGAGCCAGCTTCCTATGACCACCAACGCCAAGCCTATATAAAACCAGGGGGAAGCCTGCATCGGCGCGTAGAAGGTATAGAGGACGGTAGCATCGTTGGTCAAAATCATAATCAACCCCAAGATCGTGCCAACGACCATCAGAGAATAGCCCCACCACGCGAGCCGACGGGCGCCCGAATGCAATTTCCCGTCCAGGGTCTTGGCCATTCCGGAGTATAAGAACCCGATAATAAAAAAGGTTGTGAAAATTAACGCTAACGCCACCCCGTGAATCGTCAGCAATTGGTAATAGCCAATGGCCGTGGGAAGTTGGATAAACCCCGTTCGCTGCAAACCCTGAAACAAACCGGCCAACGCCCCTATAAATAAAGCGAAAAACGAAAATCCAAGATGCGCTAAAATGAGATTTCGGTCTTTAGGGTCAAACTTAAAGTCGCTTGTTGGGATAATCGCACCGTCATAACCGGCAGCCTTCACTTGAAACCCTCCATTTCTCATGAATCATTTCAACGTCACTGCACAACAATTTTGTTCGACATGACTTGGTGGCCCACTCCGCAATATTCGTTGCAAAGGATAAGATACTCTCCCGGGTTTTTGAAAGTATACGTGTAATCTGTGATATGTCCGGGAACGGCCATCAAATTCACATTCGTGCCGGGAATTTGGAAACCGTGAACCACATCGGGACTGGTAACCTCAAAATGGACGGTCGAACCGGCCGGGATCGTGAGATTTCCGGGCACATAAGAGAACATCTGGGCCAGCATGGTCGCCCGATATTCATTCGGTCCAATTTGGGTAAGCCCCGGTTTGTCAAATGGCGGCGTTGTTCTTGCCGTTTCGGGAGCGATGATTCGCATTTGGCCGGGCGGGTGCAACCCTGCCGAAAACGCCAGAAATCCCAAGATCCCAAGAAACACAACCAGCGATCCGCTGCCAACCCACAACCAGATTCGTTCATAACGAGGCAAATGAATATTGAACATACATTTTCACCTTTCTTTCAAAGTCGACTCAAATAGATAAAGAAAAGAATCAACCAAACAGCCACCAGAAACCCGCCAACGAAAAACACCAACACAAATGTGCCTTGCAGACGTTCTTCTTCCAATGCTTCTTCTTCATTACGATCGAGTGGTGAATCGGCCATACTCGTTCCTCCTTCAGCTTCATTCCACTTTTACACATATTCTTATTTGAAACATATACTTGTCAGCATAGCCATCAATTTGTAAATTAAACAAACCGTAAACAAATAAAGAAAACTTGGCATTCGCCAAGTGATTTTTCTTGGCGAATGCCTTAGTTGTACTTATACTTGTTACCTTGAAAACTTATAAATTCTAACAAGTATAAAGAAAAGCCGATTTTCCCTACGCTAAGGAATAATCGGCTTTATGTATAGTAGGTGAAGTTGACCAAGCGATCCCTGTCGTTCCATTTATCCTTTAGATGTCCAGTCTTGCTCACTTCTTTTAAAAACACGCATGACTCTGTCAAGCATTCCGTGTATATGTGCAATGGCGACACCGTAATTTGTGATCGGTATTTGTTGGTCCTCAGACCTTGCAAGTCGAGTCATAAGCTGTTTCCTGTTAAACATGCAGGCACCGCAGTGCACAATCAGTTTGTAAGGGGTTAGATCATCCGGAAAATCAACCCCGGCATTGATTGTAACGTCCAGTGTGCCGCCTGTTTTTTGCGCAAGCCATACCGGCAGTTTTTCTCTTCCTATGTCTCCTTTTAACGCATGGTGGGTGCAGGCTTCCGCAATTAACACCTTATCTCCCGATTGCAAACGGTCAATGGCCTTGGCCCCCTGCACAAACACATCCAAATCCCCTTTGTACCTGGCCATAAGTATGGAAAAAGAAGTTAGAGGGACGTGGTTGGGCAGGATTTTATTCACTTTGTCAAATACCTGGGAATCGGTAATGACCAAATCGGGATCATGCTTTAAAGCCGTTAAAATATCCTCCAATTCACCGTCCGTTACTGTGAGCGCCAGCGCGTGCTGATCAAGAATATCGCGAATGATTTGAACCTGCGGGAGGATCAGCCTTCCTTTCGGAGCCTGTATATCCTGAGGCGCCACAAGTACGACAATATCCTTGGATTTGACAATGTCCCCCAGCAAGGTTGGTCTTTCAAAGTCAGCAGGTGCATGGTTCTGAATGGCTTCTTTTAACTTGCCGATATTGGTGCGTTGCTTGGCGCTGACTTTAATAAAAGGAATGTCAAATTGTGTTTGAAAAACTTCAAGCTCCGCATCCGCTTCATCGATCTTGTTAATCACTCCAATTACCGGTATCTTGCGAGCGTGAAGTTCCCTATACCATTCTTTTTCAAGAGACAAGCTTTCGTCATCCGCTGTAAAGACCAAAAGTGCCAGATCACTTTTTTCCATGACTTCTCTTGTTTTTTTGACTCTCAACTCACCAATTTCGCCGTGGTCGTCGAGTCCGGCCGTATCGATTATCACGACCGGTCCGACCGGAAGCAGCTCCATTGCTTTGTAAACCGGGTCCGTTGTTGTGCCTGCCATGTCGGAAACCAACGCAATTTGCTGCCCGGTCAACGCATTGATAAGGCTTGATTTGCCCACATTCCTTTTACCAAAAATGGCGATATGCATCCGATTGGCTTTAGGTGTGTCTATCATCCTTTTCCCCTCCTGCAGCTTGCATCGACAAGCTGGCATCCGTCAGAATCTTAAATCTCTCTCTCCCGCTTCAATCCGTTTCATTTTTTGTATAATGGCAAGTTTTGTTGATGCTTTCGGCATGTCTTCGAGACTCTGTTTGATCACTTGTTCTCCAATTCTGTTTGCTTCCTCATCGCCGTAATCGAGAAGATATTCCTTAAATGTCAAAATGGCAACTGGCGATTCTGGGGAGTATGATCCTGCTTTCTCTGCTGGTTTCTTTTATTTCCCCTTTTGACCCGAACAAAATTAATATAATCGAGCGTTTTCAAGCTCCTTCTGTGAAACACTGGTTTGGAACGGATGAAGTCGGGAGG
>JAMCYH010000347.1 GCA_023474025.1 Deltaproteobacteria bacterium | reverse complement strand
CCATGCCGTCATATACGTTTCTCCAGTAGTAGATCCGCAAGCAAATCTGCGGGGGAAGGACTGGAAGGATGTGGTTTGAGCATTTCCCTCAGACGAGTGAAAGCGCTCGCCATTGCCGACCTCAAATTCGGGTCATTTCTGAATCTGTCCAGCCAGGAGGCTAGATTTTCCGGAGTAACGTAGCGCTGTAAAATCTCTGGCGCCAACAAAGGTCGACCGCAACCAAGACACGGAATTCTGTATCCTTTGCTTAACATTATGTCTATGGGGTTGTCCGACGCTTCAGTATCCTTGATACACAACATATTCGCGATGCCCACGTGGATGTCAGGTTCCATAACAAGTGGCATCAGGATTTTGATTGCTAGAAACCAGGAAAATTTATCCATTTTGTATATGACGGCATGGGGCATTCCGCTCAGCGCCGCCTGTAAGGTAGCGGTACCTGATGTTACCAAACCATAGTCCGAGGCCATCATTATTCTAGCGGCATCGGCTGCCATCACGTTAGCGTCGATGCTGGATTCAGACAATATATTCCGGATTGGTTCTTTTAGATGTGGTCCGGCCAAAGGTATCACAAATTTTGTGTCCGGATAATCAGTCAAATGCAATGCTGCGGCTTTGCACATCGTTGGCAGGACACGGGCAATCTCTGACCGGCGGCTTCCAGGAGCAAGCGTCACCAGCCAACCTTCGTTTGAAAGTCCCAGTTCGGAGCGTAAAGTGGATCTGTCCACTTTTGCAGGTATGTCCCGAACCATGGTGTGACCCACAAAATTTGCCTGTACTCCTACACTGGAGTACAATTTCTCCTCAAATGGAAATATTGTCATCATTCGATCAACAACTGCGGCAATCTTATAAATGCGACGTTTTCGCCAGGCCCAGACCTGAGGACTGATATAGTAGCAAACCTTAACACCGGCCTGCTTTGCCACTCCGCTCAACCGGATGTTGACATCGGGAAAATCGACGGGAATGAAAACGTCATATTTCCCGCTGCGCAATTCAGATTTCATGCGACGGTATGCTAGCATGACCCTCTTGAGCTTACTGATCCCCCCACTGAGTCCTATCGTGTTAATTTCACTATAGTGAATCAATAACTTCATTCCAGCGGCTTGAAGTCTTTCTCCCCCAATACCCGTAAAGTTTATCTTTGGGTAACGGCGCCGAATGTCTTGAACGAGCGCTGCGGCATGATAGTCGCCCGACGCCTCACCAGCCAAAATTAGTATCGAGCCATCCAGATCAACTCCAGGAGATTGGGTTACTTCCTTGCAAGAATTAAAAGTTTGGGGCATATAATTGTAACGTCCTTTGAGAGCTAAAGGACCACTCCTTGTTTGGACTTCGGATTACCGATTAAGGGATTTTTGTTTTGTCCCAATTTTCATATTATCAGCATAACTTTTGCCTTGACAATGAAAGAATGTCTGATAAGAGTCGGTGGCAAAAAGGTTCCTGTTTTTTTTTGAAAAATTACAAATATATGCTTTAAATAGTGATATAATGGGTATTATATCAAGGCGATGACTATGAGTGTCTTAAGGGCAGTTGGAGTGACTAATGAAAATAGGTTTATGTGAAAAGTGCGGAAAGCCTACAGACGCAAGATACGAAATCAAGAATAACTGCGTGTACCTGGTAAAATTCTGTAAAGAGTGCGGCCGTACATCCTCCCTTGTGACGAAAGACGCTCGTAAGTGGCGATGGAAACGCGAAATTGCTGAATACCAAGAACCATCAGGTCCGTCCGATTGTTCGATGAATTGCGCAACTTGTGATCACAAGTTGCGCACAACTCCTACTACTGTAGCCATTGATGTCACAAATCTGTGTAACCAAAAGTGCCCCATTTGCCTTGCCTATGTGGACGCAATGGGTTTTGCCTACAAACCGCCGTTGGAGTATTTCGAGAAAATTTTCAATGAGTTTGAAAATAATTATCCCAAACCCAATATCTGTTTTTTTGGTGGTGAACCTACAGTTCATGAAGATTTCCTCGCAATAGTGCAGCTTGCCAAATCCCACGGGTTTCAAGTCCAACTTTTTACTAATGGCCTCAAGTTAGCAGACATGAACTATTGCAAAAAGCTCTGCTCACTGGGTATTCAGGTCAATTTCGGTTTGGACGGCACCCGTCCCGAGATATATAAAACTCTCAGAGGTGACAATTCGCTTGCTGTCAAAAAGAAAGCTTTTGAAAACGTTATAAAATGCGGTGTAAACAAGTTGGCGGTCATTTCTACTGTGGCTTCAGGTGTTAATGATTTGAATATGCCCGAATTGATGGAGTTTATTCACAACTACAAAGAACATGTTTCTGTCTGGGCATTTGTTCCATTGACTCCCTGCTGGGAAACGTCCGATGTGGAGTTGGAGCCGACAACGACGGAATGTGTAGAAAATATTTTTGAGAAGATTCTTCCTGAAATTGAGTTTGTTTCAACAGGTATGATGAAATTTGAAATCCTTTCGAAATTTTTTGGCAAACAAACCTTGGGTGGATCACATCCCAACTGTGAGAGCGCCACTCTCCTAATTTCAGATGGCGAAAAATATGTTCCAATTTCATCTTACCTTAACATCCCACTTTCAGAAGCCCTTTCAAAGCTTAGAAAGCTTGACAAGAGATTAACCAGGAAAGCCCCATCGAAATCGTCGTCAATATTGGCACGGTGGTGGTTTAACGTATATACTGCCACGATGACGGCACTGATTACGTGTAGAGCTATAAATCTTCGGAAATCATTTGGAAAACCAGCCATTGTGAATGGGCTAAAGGCCTTGGCAGACATTGTACGTGGCCGAAAGATAGATGAAATTCTGAAAAGTCGAACCAATTTTAAGCACATACTTACTCTCATAACGATCCCTTATGAAGATGAGGGTGGTCTGGAAAATGCCAGGCTGCACGATTGTCCGGCGGTTTTCGCGTACGAAGATATTAAAACCGGGCAAATCAAAACAGCGGCTTTTTGTTCTTGGCAAACGATAAAAGACAGTGTTTGTCGCGAGATTCAGGCTCATTACCAGAGCATTTCTGAAGCTGAGAAAAATACGGGACCAGGTAAACGTTCAGTCAAAGGTGGCAGTAGTATAAATTCCTAGTGATTTCATAAAATGATTAGTCTCTTTTTACGACAGCTTAACCTGATGATTTATTGATTGTCGCGCGACATATACTCTCAACGAAATACCTCAGCATCAGCTCATTTGGATAGACTTGCCCATTTTAAGACGAAATGCGTGATGAAGAATTTTAGCTGCATGAAGCCTTCTATGGCATCTTAATGAATGTTGCCAGTGTGTGTGGTCTTGCCCCTTCAGCATAAGCCTTTAATAAGTGTTGTAATACCTACTTTTAACCGAGTCGATGCCCTTCCGAGGTCGATCTATTCTGTCCTCAGACAAACCTACAGAAACTTTGAGCTCATAGTCGTTGACGATGGATCCACAGACGCCACTTCTGACTTGTTAGCCTCAATTCCAGAATTGATTCAATTCGTAAAACAGCCGCACAGAGGTGTCTCGGCAGCTAGAAACGCGGGGATTTCGGTTTCCAGAGGAGACCTCATAGCCTTCCTGGATTCGGATGACGAATGGAGAGAGGACAAGCTTGAAAAGCAGTTACGATTGTTTAGCCATGAAAATGAATATTTCATATGTCACTCCGATGAGCTCTGGCTGAAACATGGTCAGATCGTCAACCAAAAAAATATCCACAGGAAGCAGGGTGGCTATTTTTTTGAAAGGGCTCTTGACAGATGCTTGATCAGCCCGTCATCCGTATTAATCTCACGAACTTTGCTGGCTAAGGTTGGTCGTTTTGATGAAGATTTGCCCGCTGCTGAAGATTATGATCTTTGGTTACGTGTCACTGCTTTCTACCCGGTCAATTTTATAAGCGAACCCTTGATAATAAAATATGGGGACAGAAACGATCAACTTTCAAAAACGATCCCCGCAATTGATAGATATAGAGTTCAGTCAATCTTAAAAATTCTTCAGGACCCGAGGCTACCCGAAAATTATAGAAAAGCTGCTGAGAAAACCTTGGTAAAAAAATGTGAAATACTAGCCAAAGGCCTTGAGAAAAGAGGGAAAAACGAGGAAGCTACGCGGTATCATGACATTGCT
>JAMCYH010000315.1 GCA_023474025.1 Deltaproteobacteria bacterium | reverse complement strand
ACTTCGCTCAATGACAGACTTCGAATATCTGAAAGTGATAAATTAAATGGCGAAATGGTATAAGACACTCGTGCTGATTACCACATCAAAGCTACTGTCCTCAAATGGAAGTCGGAACGGTTCCTGCGAAATTATTTTTAACCGCCCACCAATCTCTCCTCTAATTCTGGACTTCAACGTTGCCAAGTCCGCTGGCGAAATATGCTCAGTTCTACCCATTGAGTTCCAATAAGCTTCAACGTCACATCCAAAAACGTCAAATCCCATTGAGTAAAATTCGGCAACCAGAAATCCTCTGCCGCAGCCAAAGTCTAAAACTTTAGTCTTTCGTGGCTCCTCGAAACCACAGAGATCTCTAATAGCGTTTTGTAAAACTATTGCTCTTTCGGACCAATAACTCATGATTTTTCCCATTAAAACAAGATATCACTGCTATGAATGATCAACTGAAGGATCCGCCGCTTAAAGAAGTGGCTTACTGTTTGTCAATTGCAAGTCGACTTCAAGTATTGTCGTTTATCGCGAAGTGGTCATCTGGGACCGGCTCCATTTTCTCTGTGAGAAAATAAAATGCCTTTTTCTTTCATAAGACGAATGTATTCCTGATACAAGGCTTCCCATATGTCCTCCGGCCTGAAGTCTTTTAAGACACGTTCTCTCCCTGCCTTCCCATGCTTTTTTCGCAGTTCCGAATCGTCCAGGTATCTAAGAATTGCGTCGGCTAAAGCTGCTGCGGTCTTGGCCGGCACTAATGTTCCCGTGACACCATCGACGACAGCGTCCACACAACCTGTCACTCTGGTAGCAACGACGGGCAATGCCATTGCCGAAGCCTCAAGGACCACATTAGGGAAACCTTCACGGTAAGTAGGCAGAACCAAAATATCTGTAATACTGTAATACAAGGGCATTTCCTCTTTTGGCGCCCAGCCTGTGAACACGACATGGGAGTTATTTCTCAATTCGGCCAGCGCTTGACTAAAATCATGTTTTCCCTTTTCTTCGCCGCCTATAATAAACAGGCAGCAATCGCTTTTATGCTTTCTCAATCGTTCCCATGCATGCGCCAGTTCAGCGATCCCCTTGTCTCTAACAATCCTCCCGACGAATGTAACAACAGTCGCGGACTCGGGAATGCCAAGGTTATGTTTCAACTCCAGACTACGTGAAGTCTCAATTTTGCTGGGGTTGAACAGGTTTTCAGCGTCGACTCCGTTACTGCTTCCATTCCCGAGGACCTGGATCTTGTTTGGTTCGCAGATTTTATTCTCGACCAGTTCTTGCGCGACCGAATAACTATTTGCCGTAACCGCGTGAGCAAGCCAGCATGTCAGTCGTTCCATCCATTTCAGAATAGGCGAAAAAACGCCTGACATCTCCGACATCAGACCTCTCACAGTAAAAATCTTGACAGGGGTCCCTGCGGCAGTCGCGCTGATCATCCCCAGCAAACCGGCCTTAGGAGTCGATGCGTGAATTATGGCTGGTCGTAGTGTCCTCAACAATGTGTAGAGTCTTGCAAGGGCCAACACATCCTTGAGGGGTGAGACGCCCCGATGCATCGGAATAGTAAACGTTTCTATCCCCTCCCGTTGTCTGAGGCGGGAAAGTGCCGGTCCTGGCGAAGATACTGCTATAACGCGAAAACCTCTTTGCTTCCAATATTCGAATTGCCCGCGAAAAAAGGAATCTAAAGTCACAGGCACGGTCGTAAGAAACAGCAGGGAAGGCGATTCGGTGATGACCGATCCTCTCGTTTCAACTTTATTTGACAAGATTAATCAAACGCTCGTAGCCATAACTCAAGAATAAGTAAGGAATACACTATGTAACCCCAATTACGATCAAGCATAACTTTTTCTGCCAGAAGATCAGTTACGAATTCATGATTAAGGTATTCACTTACCTTGGAATTGGTGGCGCCTAAAGTGTCCATAACCATAGGCTTTAGCTGGTCTTTCAAAATGGAAGCCATTGGCAGCTCGAAACCCCTCTTCGGCGCCTTGATCACCTCATCGGGTAGTTTGCCTTCGTATGCGTCTCTGAGAAATGGTTTAGTACGAGTTGAATGAACAAGGTATTTGTCAGGTAAAGTTGAAGCAAATTCAGCGAGCTTATGATCCAATAACGGGGACCTGGCTTCAAGTGAACCGGCCATAGTAGCCATGTCCATTTTAACGAGAAGGTCGCTGACCAGGTTGAGCCATGTGTCCAGATCCATCTGGCTCCGGAGCCCTGAAAGTGAATGAGAATTCATTTCTGTTAGAAAAGATTCTGTGGAAGATTGCTGTACCCTTCTCCACAATTTGGTCTTGTCCTTTTCCAGCAACATGTCAGTGGTTAAGTTTAAATACCGTACGGCATTTTTGGCCCCGGCGCACCGTAACAGTCGCAGGATTAAACCAAATTTGGAACGTCTTGGGACGTTGAAGAATTTGGCTACTTCGCCAATTAAGCCAATACCGGGCCAATGTTTCAGGTAACCGAGGTAATGAGCGGAAATATGACGCCTGTACCCTGCGAACATCTCGTCACCCCCATCGCCGGTTAGGACCACTTTTAGATGTGCCCTAGCCAGTTCGGCGACCCGCAAAGTCAAAATGGCGCTGGAGTCAGCATAAGGTTGGTCATATATTTCAACTATCCTGTAAACATCTTTTTCCAAATCTAATTCGACTGGAAGATAAGTGTTTTTGACTCCAAGAAACGCTGCTGTCCGTTGGGCTACAGGGGCTTCGTTAAAATTTGTATCTGGAACTGAGATGGTAAAAGTGTTGAGAGAGTCGCCAATTATTTTTGCCGCCTCAAATGCGACTATTGACGAATCGATTCCGCTTGACAAGAAAATCCCTACAGGCACATCACTGCGTAGACGCAATTTAACAGACTCAGCTATCAACGCTCTGGTATTCTCCATGGCGTCACTATAGGATAGATTGTTGTCCGGTCTGTAGTTCAGTTCCCAATATTTCCCAAACGTCAATTTCTGATTGGAATATGCTATCCAGTGGCTCGGGAGCAAGGTTTTAACCTCGGAATAAATGGTCATCGGTTGAGGAATAGCCGCTAGGGACAAGTAATGATATATTGCCTGGTCTGAGATGTTCCAAATTTCATCAAGCGATACCGCAAGGGATTTTAACGCCTTAATTTCAGAAGCGAAAATTACACCTCCAGTTTTAGGAATCGTATAATACAGGGGCTTCTGACCAAACCGATCTCGAGCCACGAAAAGCTCTCTTTTGTTCGAATCCCAGATCGCAAATGCAAACATTCCCCTGAGGAATTGACACATATCAGTTCCGTAATCTTCCCACAGATGTACGAGACATTCGGTATCCGATCTGGTTTTGAAGACATGACCTTTTGATTCAAGAAAACTTATCAATTCAATATAATTATAGATTTCGCCGTTGAATACAACAACTACGGACTTGTCTTCGCTGAAAACCGGCTGATGGCCTCCGCTAAGATCTATAATGGAAAGACGACGATTCCCCAGAAAAACGTTGCCATCCTGATATACTCCGGAGTCATCAGGCCCACGATGGGACATGGAATCGAGGGACTCGTTGATATCATGGACAGGAACGCTAGTTTTTAAACAACCGCCAATGATTCCACACACTTATTATGCCCTTGCAATGCTGATTGGTCTTCATGTTGGCTATGAAGATGAAAATTGTTGCTAAGAGTTTCTTGAGCTGATGAGACTTAAATACAACTCCTGATATCTATTTATCACTTGCTGTAGCCCAAAACGAGATTGAATTCTTTTCCGCGCTGCTTTTTCCATAATATTTCTCTTTTCCTTTGTCAACTGACTCATTTTGCTCCATGCTGACGCCAACGCCGCCGGATTTCGGGGAGGCACGATCAATCCGGTGTCTCCGATTAAATAGGCGCTGTCCCCAACATCTGTAGCAACACAAGGGACTTTGCAGGACATCGCTTCGCCGAGCACATTCGGAAAACCTTCGTGGAATGAAGACAATGTGCATAGATCGAGCGAAGCCATAATTGCTGGCATGTCTCTTCGAATCCCCAATAAGTGTAATCGATCTTCATGGATCCTACCATGAAATAGTCTACTCAAAGCCATATTCTCAATCGTGCAATCACCGCCGACAAGAATAAAATGCACGTCGGGGCTTTTCTCATGAAGAATCGACGCAGCCTCAAGAAAGGTTGGATGATCTTTCTGAGGTCGCAAATTTGCTATCATGCCTATGACAAACGAGTCCATTGGGATTCCAAGGTTGGTTCTAATTTTTGCCCGTTCATCGCCATCAGCTCTAAAGGTGTCCACATCAAACCCGTTTTCGATGATTATCATCTTCTCGTGCGGATATCCAACCCTGATATGAGAATCGTAACCCCGATGAGAATTAACTATGATCCGAGCGGGTATAAACTTGGAAGCCAAAGCGCACATTCTAATAACAAAATTAGTATTAAAAGGTAACCCCGGCAAAACTTCATTCCTGATATTCCAAATGACAGGCGTAGTTCTGGACACGAGTCTCGTTGCTAGACCACCAGCCAGATCAGAATGATACATCCAGGTCTGCACCAAGTCTGGTCGTTTCGACCTGATGGTGTCCATTAAACGTTTTACTATCATAGGATTCGGAATCCCTCGGGGATAACCGAGAGCTTGGACATCGACACCTAAGTCTTGAATTTGCTGAAATAACCGTCCACGACCAGTTAGGGATATCACGGAATTCTCGAACGATCGCGTATCCATTCTGCTCAGCAACTTAACCAACATGGTCTCGGCGCCCCCGCAATCGAGGTCCGTTATGATGTGCAGAATTTTCATCTTGTTACGAATCTGGGTCAAATTCCTTGTTCCAAAGAGCTTCAGCCCCAGTATTATGGGTAGTAATTGGCAGTTGGTCTCTCATTCCTCTGCAACAAGAAGCGCGCGATCTCAAGGGTCCTTTTGAGTCGTCCAGCGGCCGTCAAATGGTAGTTAGTGTCAAAGAAATTATTGACAGGCAAAACATAATCAAGGGGGATGCCATGCACCCTTATGTCTGGACACTCGGTCATTTTGGAAGTAATACGTTGTATCCATTCCTTTCTCGCAAGATAGAATGGTTCGGGAACACTTGGCCATACCACGACCATTTGCGCCCTTTTGCCTGCCACATATTTACTAAATCTTTCCAGCGCGGAGAAGGTTTCGTCATTGAGTGTGCTACCCGGTTCAGTGGGGAAACGGCCATGCCAACTCGGGGGGAGGCTCAAGTGCGCAATGAAATCCCCGTGGCCGTTGAATGAGCTGCGCCGATATAGTAATGGTTGAATCTCATGTAGCCCCAAGACTCTTGCCCCTTGATGCAAAAGCCGCACTAACCTTGCATACAAGAAACCACGAAACGATTTCAACAGGGCAAGATATTGACCAGGAGATCGCAGGTTCCTGCATCCCTCGGGCACATACCAAATAAGGTCCCATACACACTCGTTCCCGTTGAGGAGTTCCCCGTAGAACTGTTCATACTCCGGCATCACTACCACAAGGTCCCCGCGGCCTATGAACGGCGTAACTTCCTGAAGCATATAATTTAAACCGACCCCTGCCTGTAAGCCCATGTTAACAACGGGCACCTCTAGCTGATGCTGGATAATCTCACTGTCCATGCCAAAAGCCACTGATGACCCGCCGACAAGTATCACCTTAGGGCTTAGCGTTTCCTTCAGCAGCTTTTGCTTGTCTATTGTAGCGGCCAGGTAATTACTCTTCTGCCATCCTGCTGCCACCAAAATGATGGAGCAGGTCAATATTATGAGGGTAGTGAGAAATCCTATTTTCCACAGTAAAACTTTAACCTGGGCCATATTAAAACCGACCATACATGAAGTTATTGTCTGTGCTGGTAAAGCCGAACAAGAGCAGAGTCATTACCAGGAGATAGTAGACTATCCATTTCAGCCTTGACGAACGGAACCACTGCAGGCCCCCCCCCTCTCTTGGACAACCTCTACGCACATGAGCGCTGCCAGCCAAAAGACCAGCAAAAACATTTGGGTCGAAGGCAGGACTTTAAAAGCATTTTTTAGTGTTCCGTTCGTTAGAGAGGCACATTGGATCATCAGCCAGGCGCTTTTAATCGAATCCGCCCTGAAAAAAATCCAGGCGAAGGTCACAAGGTGAAATGTTACAAATATTCCGACCCATTTGTTTAAGGTGTGAAAGCTCTCCAGGCTACGAGTCAACCCAATCCTGGCATAAGTCGACTTCATTCCGACCGAAAGGACGTAATATACCCCGTGCAACGCCCCCCACACCAAGAAAGTCCAGTTAGGGCCGTGCCAAATTCCGCTGAGCACAAATACAACCATGATATTAAAGTACCATCTCCATTTGAGCACGCGGTTTCCACCCAAAGGAAGATATAGATAGTCACGAAGGCAAGTGGTCAGCGAAATGTGCCAGCGTCTCCAAAACTCTCTTATGGAGCGAGCTAGGTAGGGTCTTCTAAAATTCGCCAACAGGTCGTAGCCCATCATTCCAGCGGAACCGACTGCTATGTCTGTGTAACCGGAGAAATCACAGTAAATTTGAAACGCATAAAGATAGAATGCAAATATCAGAGGTAAACCGCAATGACTTTCTGGGTTGCTGTAAACAGTGTCCACGTACAAAGCTGCTCTGTTGGCGATGACGGTCTTCTTGAAGAGCCCCCATGCTATAAGTTTCATCCCTGATGTGACTTTGGAAGAATTAAATATTCTTTTTTCATGGAGTTGGGTAAGCAGATTTTTTGATCTCTCTATAGGACCAGCCAATAATTTTGGGAAGAATAGTATGAATAACGCGAATGTTCCGATCTGCTTCTCAGCACTGTGGTCTCGACGATAAACATCTATCAGGTAGCCTATGGTCAGAAATGTTTGAAATGATATTCCAATTGGGAAATCGTAATTTTGGATCGCCACGTCAACAGGCAATCCCAAAAAAGACATTGCCGTTGTGAACGATGTCACCACAAAGTTGGCGTACTTAAAAAACCCCAGGTTCCCGAGCAACAGGATTAACGCAACGATGAGATAATGCTTTCTCGTTGATTGATCCTGGCATCTTTCTATTAATATCCCAGAGCAGTAACTAACCAGGGTCGCCAAGAGCAGGGGAAATACATAAATCGTGGGCGCAGAAACATAGAAATAGACACTGGCGCCCAACAGCAAAACCCAACGCCACGTCGTGGGCACATTGTAAAAGAGAACGACGATTATCGGTAGAAAAACCAGATATTGTAGGGAGTCAAATTGCACGTAAAGGAAAGCCTTAGCTTATCAGGTGATTTGGGCAAGCAGTCCAGAAAACTACTATCTTGTTTGCGGCCCAAACTATTTGAGGCGAGTTGTGTCCCTTAAGAGACAATTTAGTTTCTCCTGTTTCGTCCAACCTGACGTTCCACAGCCAAATCCAGACAATGGATCTTAAATTAAAGTTAAATCATGACGCGGCCTTATTGATATTTGTTACCGTCTTGTAAGTCGGTCTATAGGGCCCCAGGATGTCTGTCGTCTTCGCGAATGACTTGAATGAGTTTTCCCTGACTTGTCAGAGGTATTGCGTCAACCCAAGAAAAAACTACCGGCAAATCGTCAATACAATTCCGCAAACAATTCCTTGCATACATCGCCCGTTCTTCAGAAAAGCCATCGCCTTTCAGTCTTATCTCAATGTCATTTTTTTCGCGAATCACGACCTGAAACTGTTTCACTTCAGGAAACTCCTTGAACAGATGGTTCCAATATAAGCAGTTTATTTTTCTTCCATCTGGTAGTCTGAGCAATCCCGCTACACGGCCCTGAAGTTCTCTAATAGCAAAAATACCGCTCTCATCGACACCAGTTTCATCATAAACACCGAGGTCTCCCACATCGTACCTGATGAAAGGTGTTCCGCTGCAAATTGTGCTCGTCCAAACGAGACGTCCGCTCTGATTCGGTGGGCATGATTGTCCGTTTTCGTCCAGCACCTCAAGGAATAACAACGGCCTCAGTACTTTAAGCACCGCGCCCGGTTTTTCCTGATAAGCCATGGCGGAAAGTTCCCGCCCGCCGTAAAAGTTCAGAATCGGAACCCCAAACGCCTTTTCAAAGAGATCAGATTGTTCGTGAAAAAGCATTTCACCACCATTCCAGGCGGCTATTACACAGCCTCCAGGCGGCGCCAGGTTCATTGAGAGGGTTTTTTTAGCAACAAATTCCAGCATGCTGGTAAATCCCGTCAGGACAACGGGTCGTAGTCGGGTAACAAGGCCAAGCACTGTTGACATTGTTTGTTCGGACATATTATAGCCGTCGACCAACCAGTAGTTTGCGAGTCGTGACAATAACCTCCTTCTGAAGGCGCTTTGCTTGCCAATGTCACGTTCAGAGCCCCACACTGTTACCACAGGCATGCCTGGTTTCCAGCCCATTTTCATGGCTGAGTAAATGCGGGTTGCCCTGGTTGCCCGCACCATTTCCGTATCATGTAAATAGGGTGTGGGCTCACCAGTCGAGCCCCCAGTGGATGAAACCACTCCTCGTAGACCACTCACTTCCTTTATCAGTTCCGGCCTAAAGCGGGTTTGCAAGTCCTGCCTCGTGAGAATGGGCAGATTCGGCCACTCACGCCACAAATCTTCAGGGTCCTTAATTCTGGCCATTTCCCGCCATTCAGGCAAGGCATCCGACCGGCTACCAAAATACTTGATCTTGGTCAAGAGGCGTTCAGCCATTCCTTTACGCAGCAAATCTGGTCTGCCTGTTTGATATTGGTCGAGATCCTGCCAATAACCCTTAAGACGGTTGGCCCAAATGTAGGATTTCCAAAGTATTGCCGATTTCATGATTCCGATACTTTTTGCCATGACCATGGCAGCGAAAATGGACGGATAGGTGAAGTCCAATTTGTCAATCGTTGTATCCCCTGCTCGACCACTGCAATGTCATCGAATTTACTGGAGAATAATGGTAGCTTTTCGATTCCAAACGAATTACTGATGTGGGGCAGCCTTCTATAAGTTATTCCCATGAGACGGGTTGCCAGACAATCAACTGCTACTGGGGAGGGTCCGGCAATGATGACGCCTATGTTTCGGTCCATACATTTCAGTGGCCCGTCGTCCTCACCAGCCACGATAGCATCTACCAGACAGAAGATGTTGCGCTTGAGAAGTGGGCTCATGTGACCTTCAACGTCAGCGAACATGGCTATACGGTTTAGATCGATTATGGTGCGCCACAAGGTGTCGTTGCCATACCATGATCCCTCCAGAATTCCATTGCCTGTCAACTGGCAAAGCCTGCGGGGGATTTCGTAAAGCAATCGCGCTCCACCCTGCAAAACAGGGTTTTTGGTCACAGAGTGCCAGTCTGCGAGAAAGGAGGCAAATTCTTTAAGGTAGCTCCGAGAAGGGTATTCATCGTGGCCGAGATCGGCGCTGCCCCTACGATGATGTGGCAGATAGCTCTTGTGCCCATTGATTCCAACAAGATTTTTCATACAGCATGAAATTCCCGCCTTGCGATGCGTCTTGAGTTTAGGAACGTTTATAATGACATCGGCTTCCAAAATTCGTCGTGATGGAAAATATTGATGTATTCCCGGCTGATGGTGGCGATGTAAGATTCGTTTATCATAATTTGTGACTCGGAAATTCTCAAAATCATGGGACACGGGTTCAAGCGAGCTATCCTTTTTTATATCTACAAGAATGTGACTATCATCAGCGTTGCGGATCGTTTTATGATATGTGAGAGGAGAATCACGAACCAAAGTTTCGAGCCGCCAATCTTCAAGTTTCACGGATAGTTTGCTATGACGATCATAAAACTGCGGAATGGCAGGCCAGTCAAAGGTGTCGAGTAACTTTTCGAATCCACATCCTTGAAGCGGCGCATCACCAATTACGATTTCTCCTTCCCGCCCCAATGCGATGTAAACATAATCAAGAATCGCCCGGACGACTGATGGATGGGTAACCACTGACTGAAGTGTTCCTGGTCCTAAATTTTGATGCATAACCCAGTTTGGTTTGATAACAACCCTGTTTCCGGGCTTAATGAGAGTACCGAGCGGGTTCCAATGCGGGGTTCCGAATCGATCTACATCTAATCCGAGTCTTGCCAGGCATTGCCGGACCAACCGATAGACCACATTCGGACTATTGGAAATGTCATCAAATGGATATTCTGGGTACCGCTCGCCTGGTGAAAAAGGGGCATTCGGATATGCTGCAAGTTGATTTTGAGCTAAAGCCACTATGCGATCAAACGTTTTCATGCAATGGGGCCATAATTTGGGGGTAGTTCATCGGTCCGTCCATCGGTCATATATATAAAAAGCAAGCCCCACAGGGAGGGTAATGAACCAAGTCATAATAGAAGACATGCTTTTCAGATCCGCAGACTGTTTCTTTATCCCTACTCCTAGATGAAATGAGTAGCGGCTATAGTTTATGCCTGATTTTAAAAAATTTAACGGATCCTTCCAGAACCATGCAATCTGTTCCTCCAATTTTCTCTTATGTGCACAGCGACGAGGGAAAGAGAATTGTCGGCGTGGCGCTCTACACAAACTAGACTGATCGGTATAATAGATGCGCAAAGGTTCATCTACAAACCTGGTTTTATATTTCTGACCAATGTTGTGCCAATGCACACCTTCGGGACATATTCGGCAACCATCACATTCTGGGAAAGGGTATTCCCGCAGCACATCGGTACGCAATACGTAAAGCATCTCCTGATGCAGCCTGTAAATATACACAGCCTCGGCGAAAGTGATGTCCAATAAGGGTTGAGGCAATCGTTTCCCTACAATTTCGCCATCTGGATAGGAACAAAGGCTGATGATCCCTGCGAAGCCATTCCTAATTTCAGGAGCGATATTGAACCAGTGGTAATTTATTCTTTCAAGAGCTTCTGGAACACAAGCGTCATCCGAGTCAATGTTGACGAGTAAGTATCCCTGTGCAACCGCAGCAGCGTGATTGAACGCATGATGCTTGCCTTTGCCGGGCAGGCAATAATAATCTATTGGGAATGCTTGTTCCACATCCTGCCATGACTTTACGAGGCGGTCCGTCCCATCCTCGGACCCGGTATCCACAATTATCCATTCAAAATCTTTAAAGGTTTGGGCTCTTAAACTATCATACACGCGGTGCAACGTATGGGCCCTGTTCAGGGTTGGTGTGAAGACTGTAAACAGGGGCTTGTCCGCTCCCATTAGTAATCTCCTGACAATATATGCGTTTCATTCTTGGCCACTGTGAATTGATTTGAAATCGATTCTTGACTTACCGCTTGATAACCACGATTGATGCGCGAGTGCGGTGGGATTATCGCCAAGGTAAAAAATATAGGTAAACCGCCATATAAATATGTTTCTGTCATTGAACCAACAATCACGGCAACTAGCGCTGATTTTTCTGCGATCCCCAGCGCTAAGTCATGCTCTGGAAACTTTGAGGCATCGATCCAGAGTTGATAAAATAGCAGAATAAACAGGAAGCCTCCTATTGGACCGGTTTCCAGAAACATCTGCAGAAAATGATTGTGGCTACTATATGGTGGAAGCGTGGAGAGGCCGTCTCTATGATAAAATCCTGCGCCAAAAATTGGCGCATCCCAAAAACGTTGGCCTTCCTCTGCCCAAACCTGCAGTCGGGAGCCGTCGTCTATGCCGTATTTGTCGGCAACGTTTGACACCCGGCCGTTTACTGCATATTGGAAAGGGTGGATGGTTTGGTCTAAGCGATTCTGAAAATCCTCGGAAGCGAAGACAAGTATCATGAGAGCGGCCATAAAAAACGACAAGCCAACCCAATATTTTATTTTTATATGACTCTTTACTAAACCAAAAAATGAACCACATATCATTGCGACAATGGACCCTCTCCAAAACGAAGCCATCACAGCTAACGCCATAAGGAAACAACTCAACGCCACGCAGTTACGCAAGAGTCGAGTTTCGTACTTGTTGGAAATCACTTGTATCAGGAAATAGCAAAAAAACATTGCCAAGTATAAAGCAACAGCCGAGCATCCGCTACCAGCGTAGCTGCTTATACCCCCTTCCAATAAATATTGTTTTGGACTTCCATAATATAAGAAAAAAAAGGTAGGAATTGACAGCCCCACCAACAACGAGAGTTGGAACACCTTTACCTTGTTAGCCCGAAACACTACCTGGGAGGTAAAGATGCCAGCCAAAGTGTACAATAGAAATTTTCCGACCTTCAATAGCGCCGTTATCATTTCCTGAGGCAAGATCTCGTTGTATCCGAAGCGGAAGGGAATCGATACAGTGACCGAGCAAGTCCATACCAAAAAAAGTAACAAAATACGACCACTGTTGCTTATTCCGCGAGATCCCGAAGGTAACTTCAACCAAGCAAAAAAGATTGCCAACAAGTATATTACCATAACATAATCAGCCACCTTGATCTCGCCATAAGCGGTGGCGTCTATCCAGTCGAGGTCAGGGAGGAAAAGGAAAGGTAATATGAGCAACCACAAGTTCTTCATTTTAGGATCATTTCAATAGGAAGCAATTTTGCCTGACTCTGCTGACCATTCTTCGAAATGAGCTATCGGGATGTAAAAACGGCCGAAGAATTTGTTCCAAAATGGTGTCGCTCGTTTTCTTGACTAGGAAACGTTCAGCTAATCGCAGCATTCTCCATAACGTTGAATGAGGTTTATTTAGCCTGCTGTTAGCAAGTGCCCAGTCAGCATCTTCAATGTTGTGATAATGTTTCCATCCGCCAGCCAGTTCGAGGTTGACCTTAGCTTCTGATCCATGTCTGAATTCAACTTCGCCGCCAGTGAAATGCCCATACGAGTGGTTTTGATGAATTGCCGTAATCCCGTTGGTAGCGTCAATAATCGGGACACCCATGGATTTTGTCTTCCAGAGTAACCAATTGTCCCAGCCTATACGGCCAACCGCAAACTCGGGTATAGAATTATACAAGCCCTTTGAGAAAACAAAGTAATCAATCGCGGCGAAACCACCTCTTTCGCCATATTGCAACGACTCACTGCGGATGGACTCATGCCATTGCTGATTAGAAAAATCTATAGCGTAATTCACGTCAAGATTTGTTCGTTGTCCTACCATCAGAAAAGTGGGGAATTCTATCCTTTTTACATGTTCAACGAAATTGTCCAAGAAAACTATATCGCAATTTACGTAGCACATCAAATTGGTAGTTGAGCATTTTTGCGCTACATCGAATATTGAGCTAATTAAAGGCGTGCCGTGCGAATTACGACCAACCGTAGGTATATGAATAGCGCCAAATTCCACGGCTGCTTCCGCTGTTCCGCGCTCGTCCCCGATTAATAAAATTTCAGGTTTTGGTTCGAGCAGCGTCCAGCTCTTGATCGCATTCCTTTGAATCGTGTTGATGTCACCAACAAAGGGTTTTGGCACTGAGAAAATTGTTAGCATCGATATCCCTTTTTAAACACTAGGGTTTCATGAACCAGAAACATCCACACCCGTAAGACTGTTGATCTGCCATACCTTTTGCAACGTTTCTGATTAATCCGCCATCCTTGGGACTATCTGGAATTAGCGAGAATTCCCTGAGTTCGAGTCTCTTAAAATAGCCTGTCACTTGTTCGTAAGAATAAATTCTGTGAGCGTTAAATTGAATTCGTGACCTGCCAACAGGAACTACGAAAAGCAATTGCCCTCCGTGTGCCAGTACTCTCGTTAATTCAGATATCGCTTTCAAATCACCATCCGGATCGAGTTCGTCCCCATAACGGCCCAAGCCTATATGCTCTACCACATGCATACAGGAAAGCGATGATATGCTATTATCGTCGAACGGGAGATTCAATAAATTAGCCGATTCAACGGTCAATCCGTCCAGCGTGAGATCAGGTTTCCTGAAATCGTAGAATCGAATAGGGACAAAACCAGAAACCATGGAAACGAAAAACAGACTTGAAGAAATGTCGATATGTATATTGGGTCGGGTCTTGGCCAAGATTCGTGCAGCCCATGCCGTGTGATAGATATAGTGGCGATCAACAAAGGGTTCCTTGTTTTTTTCAAACAAACATGGCCACAGATCTAAAGCCGATAATTGGTGACGCTTAACAGTCCGCCTGCTCAGATTCCAAAAGATAACTAGGTCCCGATAAAAGGGTAAGCAGCCCATTAGAAGTGAAACTACTTTCCCATAACCAGATTTTATTAATTTAATCACTTGCGCTTCCTAAAACACCATACAAACCGACTCGAATTCATCAGTAGAGATTCATTGACAATGTTTAACCCGAAAGCCTTTGGTATTTAAGGGACAGTCTAGGAAATGTTTTTCTTAGAAGATTTATTAGGCTATGTCTAATTTCCGGCGCTGCTATTGCCGCAAAAAACAAGCTCAGGCATGTGATCAACCCTAAGGACATTATCGTCCATGCTATCGGAAATGTCTCAGTTAAGGCCATCTTTCCTGCCAAGACCAGTGTGACCGCGGCTATCAATGGTTGGGCCACATCATAACGGTACCATCTCCGAAATTGACCCTTCAATATCCTCTGATGCATGATGTTTGCATAGATAAACAGATTTGTTATTTGAAACAGCGCCCAGACAATAGCCCCCCCTATCATCCCATAATGGAAAGCCATCCAGATCATAAGTGGGATCAAGGCCACGACGGATACAATTCGTGTCCACAAGGTCAAAGTCATCCATCCACAGGCGAGTTGCAAACCGTACGGCATAATTGTCATGGCATTGCACGCCATGCCAACGGTTAATATGCTCAAGACTACGTGCGTTGGTTGAGCGATATCGGAATTGCCAGTCCACACCAGCAGTACTTCATAGGAAAACACAGCCAAGGCACTTGAAAAAGGTAACACTATAACCGCCATGAGTTGGCACAACTTGTGATAAAGCTGTGTCAATTCCAAAGTGTTTTGTGCTGCGACCAATTGCGTGAGACGTGGGAAGGCCGCACTAAAAATCGGCTCGACAAATTTAAACACGGATACAGCAATAGTCCAAGCAAGCATGTAATAGCCGAACATGTCTAAGGGTAGGAGTTTACTGAGTAAAATCTTATCGCTTTGGTTAAAAATTACTATCAACAAACTTATGCCCATCATTTGGGTTGTGAAGCCCCATGTTTCGGCAAGGACGGACCATCGGAATTCTGGGCGTTTTCCTGTAGGCGGCAGGGCACGCCATAGAAAATAAGCCATAATAAGGGTTTCCAGTCCGCTAACAATCATTTGCCAACAAAAGAAAGCTTGAATAGTAGGCGAAACAAGCCACAATACCAAGACTGCCCCCAGGCCGCGGAGAGTACCGGTCAACACGTTCACTCCGTTCACAAAAACCTGCTTCTGAAGTCCCATGAGGCCGCCCCGATAAAGACCAAATGGCCACCTTATAATAACTACGAGCCCCATAATCATTACAGCCTGTTGCACATCGGACATAGAAAGTTGTTGTGTGTTTAACCAATATCTGGCAATGGGATAGGATAATAGAGTTACGGTTACTCCGATTAAGATGGCTACAGACCAATAGATAAGTTCAAGAGTACGCAAGAGGTCTCGAGTTGCCTGGGCTTGCCCGTCAAGAACAGACCGCCTTGCCATTTCCCGGTTCAATGTTACGCTAAGCCCCATGTCTAAAATGGAAAACAGCGAAACAAGTGTAGTGAAAAACCCCACCAATCCATAAGATTCAATACCCATGTACTTGATGTACAAGGGCACAAACGCCACTCCCATAAGGGCAGCCCAAATGGAGCCAGCGTAATTTGCGATTATGTTGAGTTTGAGGTTAGGCATGGATCATTCGTTGCAAACTTGTCAAAATTTTAAAACAACCTCCTTGTTTCCAGCATTACTATTAGTTTTTTGAGTGCAATCACCACAATCCCAAAGGCTTTTTGCGGTCAAGGTTTAGATTTGAGTTCGGCCAGCGCCGCCGTGATTGCTTGAAGAGATTTGTTGCACATTTCCAGATACTTGGCCGTATTGGTGGCGACAAGAGTTTGTTGTTCTTCAATAGTGTTTGACTGAGCTTGCCCTGCGGGGAGCGTCCCATGAATGTTTGTATTTGTCATTTTAGGCGCCACAAATGAATCCTCAATCCAAATCCTACCCGCGGCGCAGCCGTGGGGAAAACAAGATAACAAAATCAGGGTAGACAATCATTGGAAGAAGAGGGTAGACACACGGGTCTACCCCTACGTAGGGGCGGACTCATGTGTCCGCCCTTCCCGTGTGTTGTGTGTGCGCCCTGTCTTGTTGTATTTGTCATCGCGACCGTCGGTCGACCCAGGGTGTTGCGGCGTAACCGCAAAATATACGGGTCAGGCAAGCCAGACCCCTACAGTGTGTAACCCTTCCAGGGCTAGCTGTGTCATTTCGAACGAAGAGAGAAATCCATCCCATCGCGGGTTACGTACATTGCCGACATGGGGGTAAATAGCGGGTTGGGCACCCATGGCGGAGCCATGGGCTCATGAATGTTGGCCGCAAGGGCCAAAGGGGAAAATATTCAAAACCGTATTATTCGACCGTCGGTCGACCCAGGGTTTCAGTCTGGGCTGGCATGCGGCGCCCTTTCAGGGCTTTGGGGAAAACTTGGCGCCAATTCGTGTATTCTATCAATAATTGTATCTATATATTCCTGCGCCATTCCTATCTCCTGCAGACGATATTCAATCTCGTCGATCGGGTCAGGTGGAACTACAGGATAATGTTTATCTCCGTAGGCCTCAATCAATAACGCTAGAATGTCCAACTCATCGGACTCTGGCGTTCCATCTTCAGCGTCCCATATTTCACGTACTCTAGCTAATGCCGATTTGTAGTCATCTTCGGTGCGAATTGGCTTAATCTGCATATTAAAATCCCTTTGGTTAAAGCGAACCATTGTGGGCTAGACTTCGCGTGGATCTATTCTGTCGTATTCTGCGTGAGTCCCAACGAATCGAATATCTACCAATCCCTTTTTATATTGAATGACAACCACTAAACGGTAGTTGTTTCCTTTGACATTGAATACGGCCCTGTTGGCTCCAATAATCCTAACATTGCTAAATTGTTTCTCGACATCTCTTGGTTCTTTCCATTGAGCTTTCCTGGTATCGGCTAGCCAAACTTTCAATGGCGTTTCGGCGTCCGTGTGTTTTTGCCAGAACTTGGGCAGAATATCCGGGGAGACAATCCTCATGTCGGGATCATATAACCAAAGGACTGGAGAAGCAAGATTGTGTCTTTTCCCCCGTGGCGCTGGGCTGTATTATTCCAAGGTAGCGCCGAAAGAATATTATGGGCGATTGTTTTATTGGGTGAAAGGGCAAATATACGGGCAGGGACGCCCGTCGCCACCGATCGGGAATTGTAGGGGCGGACCCGTGTGTCCGCCCTGTATTGTGTGTTGTGTCTCCGACCATGGGGGTAAATAGCGGGTTGGATAGATCTCTCGTCGCTGCGCTCGCTCGAGATGACAAACGTTGGTCGTCGAAATGACAACATACAACCATCGGGAATTACGGGTCAGGCAAGCCAGACCCCTACAGTGTGTAACCCTTCCAGGGTTAAGATGATGTTCTCTTAAGAGTGATCAAATATTCCGATAGGCGTTTCTACGGTGAGCGACGGAAACAATTGAAATAATCTTGTGATCAGTGTCTACCAGATAGATGATTCGATACTGACCCTGTCTGAGTCGGAACATATTTTGTGAACCGGAAATCTTTTTACAGCCTCTAGGGTGAGGCTCCTTTTCCAGGCTCTTAATTTTGACCAGAATTTTTTGCGTTGTCTCGGCTGGTATCGATGCAAGTTCTTTAGATACGCAACGATCGAAATCAACGATATATTTGACTGGGATACTATTCAACGCCCAGCATCGCCTTCATCTCCTCAAACGACACTGTGCCATGGACTTTTATCCGCTCTATGCCTTTAATGCCTTCGATAAAATCCAGGCGGTCTTCATTATTGGTAAGGGCGTCAAATTCAGCCTGCAAGACGGGATCATCGAAATGATGTTCGATCAAATTCTTACCCCTACTACTATTCATCGATGATTGTTTTGCTAACATAGGCATAACGCAACTCCTATGGTCAGAATTATAGGGTTTTCATCATAGATGGTCAAGGCCCGTTGGCGCCGATCGGGAATTGTAGGGGCGGACCCATGTGTCCGCCCTTCTTGTGTTGTGTGTCCGTCCATAGAGGTAAATAGCGGTTTGGGTAGATCTCTCGTCGCTGCGCTCGCTCGAGATGACATGATGACGCAATCCAAATATACGGGCAGGGACGCCCGTCGCCACCGTAAAACAAGATACCGAAATCAGGGTAGACACGCGGGTCTACCCCTACGTAGGGGCGGACCCGTGTGTCCGCCCTTCTTGTGTGTTGTGTGTGCGCCCTGTATTGTGATTGGTTTGGTCCCGTTCTGTCATTTCGACCTTTGGTCGATTCCCAGGCCTTCAGCCTAGGCTGGATTGAGACGCCCCTTCAGGGCTGTAGAGGGAAAGATCTCTCCTCCCGATGGTCGTCGAAATGACATTGTTCGCTCGCTTGTAATGACAATCATTCCGGAGTCGAGACGACTCATATTCCCAAGATATTCTTCAACTTGTCACTTAACTCTGCCATCTTCTCGCGGCTCAGTTCTCCCATAGCGTATAATATTCTACTCGAATCCACTGTGTTCACAATGTTGGGACGGATGAAATTATCTTTCCTCAACTGTCCTCCGGAAATGTCCTGAGTTGCCACTCTTACGGAATACCGGTCAGAGCGGGAACTCACGATTGGACAGATTATGAGGTCATCACCCTCGAGATCTGCAACTACAACTGCCGGCCGCCTTTTGGATCCACTAAGGTCCGTAAAGAAATAATTAACAACTACTACGCTACCTCTTACAAATCGGCCCATGCAGCGTCTTCCTCCGGGTTAACCAACTCCCGGTGTAGTACAAGCTCAGATAGAAGCATTCCTTCGACGGTATCGAGCTTTAGGCCGTCTGATTTCTCCAACAATGAGACAAAGTCATAAACAGTGTTCAGTTTCTCAGGCGACAATCCTCGCAATTTCTCCTGAACGTTTTCCATACTAACAGTTTGCATGATCTTGAGTCCTTATATTCGCGCATGATCTAAAAAATTCAAGGGAATGCTCCCATATCGGTATGTTAGACATTTTCATGAGAATTGGCAATCATTGATCGTTGGCTGGGCCACTTTCCCGTCCATGTTCTTGGGCCGATTATCGGTTAGTTCGGTGAGCCGAGTTCCCATACCACCTGCGAGGATAACTGTTTTCAATGGGGGCTCCTGAATGTCATGCTGAGCGAAGAGAGCAATCCATCCCATCGAGGGTTACGTACATTACCGACCATAGGGGTAAATAGCGGGTTGGATAGATCTCTCGTCGCTGCGCTCTGTCGAGATGACATGATGACGCAATCCAAATATACGGGCAGGGACGCCCGTCGCCACCGTAAAACAAGATACCGAAATCAGGGTAGACACGCGGGTCTACCCCTACCGTAGGGGCGCTCCCATGTGTGCGCCCTTCCTGTGTGTTGTGTGTCCGCCCTTCTTGTGTGTTGTGTGTGCGCCCTGTATTGTGATTGGTTTGGTCCCGTTCTGTAATTTCGACCTTTGGTCGACCCAGGCGTTGTGGCGTAACCGCAAAATATACGGGTCAGGCAAGCCAGACCCCCACAGTGTGTAACCCTGACAGGGTTAAGGTGATGTTCTCTTAAGAGTGATCAAATATTCCGATAGGCGTTTCTACGGTGAGCAACGGAAACAATTGAAATAATCTTGTGATCAGTGTCTACCAGATAGATGATTCGATACTGACCCTGTCTGAGTCGGAACATATTTTGTGAACCGGAAATCTTTTTACAGCCTCTAGGGTGAGGCTCCT
>JAMCYH010000167.1 GCA_023474025.1 Deltaproteobacteria bacterium | reverse complement strand
ACCAGCCTTGGAAGAAGGCGCCAAGGAAAGAATTATTAAGCGTTCTTTCGAACTCTTAAATCTGATCGTGTTTTTCACAGCAGGGGAACCAGAAGTCAGGGCATGGAGCCTGGTTAAGGGGAAAACAGCGGTCAAGGCTGCCGGCACGGTGCATTCGGATATGGAAAGAGGTTTCATCCGTGCGGAAGTTGTGGCCTTTGATGATTTCAGGAATGCAGGTTCCATGGCAGCTGCTCAAAAAGCAGGCAAGGTCCGTCTGGAAGGAAGAGACTATGTCGTAAAGGATGGAGACATAATGCTCTTCAGGTTTAACGTCTAAGGTGTTTACTGTTTCAAAATATTGAGTCCCTGGAGTTGACCGGCGGCGGGAAGGATCGACATGGACACGGCGGTAGAATGGCTTGGTGAATGTAAAATCAATAACCCGTTGAAACATGTCGACTGGGTGGAAAATTCTGACAGGGTTCTGTACAATGTTTCCGCTGTGGCGTTTCAAGAGTGTATACAAAAGGGCCAGACCCCGGTTTCTTTTTCCAAGGCTGGTCCGAAACGAAAAATCTATTTTGATCTAAACAAACTGAAATGCGCAATTGTAACATGCGGGGGTTTATGTCCCGGATTAAACAACGTTATACGGTCGATTGTTCTCACTCTTTATTATACCTACGGAGTTACTAACATCCTGGGTATAAGATATGGTCTTCAAGGATTTGTGCCTGACTATGGTCATCCCATTATGGAACTCACCCCGGACTTGGTAAGGGAAATTAACGAACTGGGTGGGACTATTCTATCGTCATCGCGTGGCCACCAGGAAATGGGGGATATTGTTGACGCGTTGCAACGCATGAACATAGGTTTGCTCTTTGCGGTAGGCGGCGATGGGACCTTTCGGGCGGCTGCGAAAATTTGTAAGGAAATTGCAAACAGGGGATCCAGGATTGGGGTGGTTGGGATACCCAAGACAATCGACAACGATATTTTATTCCTCTCGCGGTCCTTTGGATTTAGTACGGCAGTAAGCTGCGCATCCGATATAATTGGGTGCGCTCATGTTGAGGCTAATGGAGCCCCCAACGGAATCGGTCTGGTAAAACTCATGGGCCGACAATCGGGTTTCATTGCCGCAAATGCAGCGCTTGACAGACGTTATGCGAATTTTGTGCTTATCCCGGAGGCAGATTTTGACCTTGACGGGGCGCATGGCTTCCTGGCTGTACTGGAAAAAAGAATTCAGGAGAAAAAACACGCTGTAATTGTTGTGGCTGAGGGGGCTGGCCAACGATATTGCGGTGTCGAGGGGTTTGATAATTCGGGGAACAAAGTTCTGGGTGACATAGGATTGTATCTAAAAGACAGAATTACCGATTATTTCATGGAAAAGGGGATTGAGGTAAATCTGAAGTACATTGACCCGAGCTACACAATACGATCCGTCAAAGCAACGTCCGAAGACTCCCTATTCTGCGGTTTTTTGGCCCAAAACGCTGTTCATGTAGGCCTCGCGGGAATGACGAATATAATGGTAGGTTCCTGGAATGAAGCGTTTGTTTGCGTCCCATTGGGATTGGTGACTACCGGGAGGAAACAGGTTGATCTCAAAGGTAAGCTATGGAGCAGTGTTCTGGATGCTACGGGTCAGCCGAACTTCAAAGCGCCTGGAGATTAGGATGGTCTTCGAATTGTTGCCGGTGTTGTTAGTTCAAGCGTGTAGACAATCGTTGCAGAAACAGGGAATCAAAAATCCCAGATAAACTTGATGTTGATAATATGCTGGAATCATAAGGATTATTTTGACTTGCCATTTATATCTCAATCTGATACGGTGAAACGTGATGACAATGTTGTCACAAATAGGCAACATTTGAGATTGTTAGGTGTCTTTTAGAATTTAAATGGACTTATAGTTAAATTTTAATTGGAGGTATACGATGTCTAAGAAATCCGTATTATTGCTGGCGGTGCTGGCTGTTACCGTTTCAGCAATGCTTCCCAGCAATTCTGAAGCTTTATTCGTAGCCACAGCCCAGAATTTTCGTGGGGCCTTATATCAAGGGATCGGACCGACCCCATGTCATGCTACTGAAATGGCAGTTGTGAAATGTTCCCAGGACTCTTTTGCTCCGAGAAGCTGCAAGGTTATCTCGGTCAGAATGGAATGTCCGCCACCTGTGTGTTCGATGCCGAGGAAAACTATCAGGAAAAGCCGTTACTCGTGTGCTCCTGGGGTAGCCTGCGCCCCCATGGCGCGCCCGTATCGCTAGGATTGGTTAAGTCCTCCTGGATTGCAACAGCCAGGAGGACATCCAGTTTTACCTACCTAAAAGTTTAGCTGCTTACATTTCTCCAGACCGTGCCAATTCAGTTTTTAGTTTACAGATCACTCAGTTAAATATTACAAATTACGGTTTCTGAAACTATCCTTTACAGCCAGATTTGTTTGCTGTAGGATGCGACGAGAACTCACAAAACGGATAATTAATGTAAACCGGTTTGTCGGGGAAAGGACCACCAATTCCTCCGGGGACTGAATGTTAACGTATGACCCAACACAACAAAGTTTGTAGTGAACCTGATAACGCTTCTATAGTAAGGCGTTTTCCAAATCTTCGGACCGGCCTGAGTCAGTTCTCAAGACGAGAATTCCTGATCGGCGCTTTATTGTCGTCAGCTTTGTTCCTGACCGGTTCAGCGGCATGGGCAGATAAACCTGAAGAACGAACCAGGATTGGTTTTATTTATCCTGATTCGGGAAAAATGGAAGTTGACGCTAAATCCTTTATGGCCGGATTTGATCTGTCCTTTGATACAGAGAACCATTGCCCTGTAGACGTTTTGAGGAAATCATACAAAGCCAACACTGATGAGATGGAAGGGGCTCTGGATGAGTGGATCAGGGAAGGGAAGGTCCTTTTTGTAGTCTTGTTTGGTGACGTTGAGGGGTCTGAAAAGGCTATAAAGACTTGTGCTCAAGCCAAGTCTCTTTTGTTTGTCACTAATCGTTCCGTGAAACTGGTGTCTGGTGAAGTTTGTGGGCCAAATGTTTTTCGTGTCAGTCCGAACAACTATGTTTTGTCTGAACCTCTCGCACCATGGGCTGTCCAAAACGTTGGAACCAAAGTTTTTGTGACCGGATCCGATGATATCGACTCGAACGAGCAGTGTGATTTTTTTGCATTTGGTTTTGAGAGAGCCGGTGGTGGTTTTGCTGACAGACTCATGTGGGATGGGTCGCCTGAGTCGATGACTTCCATTTTGTCGGCTATCAGAAATTCAGAAGCTGATTTTATTTTCGCTTGCTTTGGTGATCAGGACGCTGGAAATTTTTTGAAAGCGTTCAATTCCGAAGACCCCAAAAGCAGAAAAAAAGTCATTGGTCCAGGCACTTTAACTTCACTGGCGGTGAAAGACAATTTTGGTGTGGATACAATCTTGAATATCCCAACATTGACGAATGTGATTAACCCGGTTTCCATAATGTCCAGAGTGAGCCGAGTAAGTGGGGCTGGAGGTTTTTCTGTTGACCGGATTTCTGAAGGCTATAACCTTGGGCAAATTGTAAACACACTGGCAAAAGACAGTTTGCTGAAGATGGAAGATTTTGACTCTCTTGCAAAATTTGTTTTAAGTTCTAAATATGATGGTTTAAATGGGACGTTCACGTTTGACAAGAACCACGATGTTATCGCTGATTCCTGGGTAGCGAAGTGGGAGATTAAGTCAGGCGGACTTTCCCAGAAAGTTGTCGCTGCTTTGGGCGCATCAGCTTCTTTGGATTTTGGATGTGGCAAAGTTGGCTTTCCAAATCGCCATGATTCAGGATCTTCGGATGACGAAGGTGTTTGGGAGGAAAATTCACGTTAGGACTTTGGAACGGACTTTCGGCAGGTTGTAATTCTGTAGGTATATGAATGAATGACGCGGCTGAAGGTTTCTGCTGGATTAGTACCCGGGATTAATTAATCGTGATAATGTGTTGCTTATTATTAATAATTGACATCAATAGTCATTTTACGGGTTGACATTTATAGATAGTTTTTGATATGGTGATTTCCAAGAAAATTGTAAATTCGTTTTATCTATCTCTCGGAGGGGGCGTAAGGGAGATTTCGAGGGATTTTTCGGAAGGAGTTGTTGCATGAAAGCGAGAATTTTTATTGGCGCTC
>JAMCYH010000261.1 GCA_023474025.1 Deltaproteobacteria bacterium | reverse complement strand
CGTCCATGAAATTGGGATTGAAAGATCCGACTGCCTCGTCGTCGGGGATCGCATGGACACCGACATCGAATTCGCAAGAAGGGCCGGTATGCCGTCCGCCCTTGTCCTGACCGGCGCCACATCTATATCCGATCTGTCTAAATTTTCATTCTCCCCAAACTATATTCTTGACAGCATAGCCCATCTGGGGAAATTGTTTTAAATCTGAAATGGAGGACAAAAATTGCCTGAACAAACCGACATCCAGCAACTTTTCGAAATGCTTAAAAAAATTCAGGAGCCAAAGGGTTATTACTTTAACAATGACAGGGAAAGAGTGGATGACCTCCTGGAATCACTGCTTAAAAACAGGGCCCGCTATGGATACATGTCATGTCCGTGCAGGCTTTCTTCAGGAAATCGTGATAAGGACAAGGACATCATTTGCCCATGCGCTTACAGGGATGATGATGTTAAGGATTATGGGAGTTGTTATTGCGCTCTGTATGTTTCAAAGGAATGGAACGAAGGAAGGCTAGCGAAGAAATACGTGCCCGAAAGACGTCCACTGGAAATGTTTTTTTCGTAACGACCCGGGGATCCAGCGGCGAAGCGCCACTGCCCACCCGGCCGTTATTTGTCGCTGTTTCAGACCAAACGCGTCACGGGGTTAACGCATATTTCCCGGAAGCATGCCGCCTACGGCTCTTGATAGCTCATACTGGGACTTGTTGAACTCAGCCAGCGCCACAACATACTCGGTGCTAGCTCTCTCCAGCGCCTGCTCAGCCTGGATCACTTCGAGCACATTGCCAACGCCGTAATCCTTTCGGCCCTCGGTCAATCGCAAAGTTTCACGGGCCGATTTGACGTTGTTTCTCGCCATTGATATCTGGTTGTAATATGAGCGAATACGGGTGAAGCTCTGAACCACCTGGCGGGTGATCTCATCGATGACTTTCTGTCCTCTGAGTTGCTCGGTGTCCAGTTTGGCGGTGGCGGCGCGGATAGCGCCAAGATCCCCGAGGCCTCCCGGTCCGATTTTCCAGTTCACACCGAAGAGGATGTCCTGGGTAGGCCCTGAGTTACGACCGCTAACCGGTGTACCTTGAGTTCGCCGGATTTTTGCCCCATTGTTATCTTTTAGGTCGTTATCTGGTCCACCATTGAGGCTTCCAAAAAACATTGTCGTACTCAGTGTTGGAATGATGGGCCCATAAGTCACGGCTTTTCTCTGAGCGTTGGCGGCTTCAATCATCGCCTGGCTCTGTCTTATTTCCGGTCGTGATATATAAGACTGCTGGATAATAGCCTGCAGAGGTGTCTGGACATCAAAGAGCATGATGGGAACGAGATCCGAATCCTCGGGGATAAGCTCTATACTTGAGTCCATTCTAAGTATATCGGCAAGCTTGGCGGATGAATCGCGTTGTCTCTGGAGCCACAACTGTATGGCTATCTGATACCGTTCAGTCTCAGTCTTTACCCGGAGTTCATCACCTCTGAACGCGATCCCGACCTCTACCGCATGGTGGAGTTCTTTCTGATACGTAGCGGAAATGATAGCGGCCTGGCGCTCGACATTGGCCCTGGCCTTGTCTTCCAGGGTCTGAAAGTAGCTCAGCGCCGCTTCGAGCGAGGAATTCTGAAACTGAGCGTCGAGGCTACCGGCGGCAGCGCGAACGAGTTGTCTCGCAGACAGGGCGTTAAAGATCGCGTCCCCCACAGGAACTTGTCCTGAAACCACCAGACCTGGTAGGTTAAAGCCATAATGGGCTTCAGCAATTTGTCCGGTTAAACTGGCGATTGACATTCCGTCCCGTCGATCGAACACTGCCCCCGAGGTCAACCATGGCAGGAATTTCTCCCACGCCATCAACTGATTCGCGCGGGACCTCTGCAGTTGCGACCGTGCGATCCGGATATCGAGGTTTTGAGCGCCAGCCAGCCGCAGCGTGGTCTGAATATCGATCGGATACGCCATGCCGTTTTGTGTCTGAGCGTTCGCCGAGTTCAGACAGAGGGCAAGTAATATACCGAGCAAACCACAAACTGATCTCCTGATAAAGATCGAGTGTCTCACTTGGCCCCCTTTACAGTAACGGGCTGTCCATCTTTTGGCGGTACCTTTCCGGGTATGATCACCAATGTATTCGGGTTCATTCCGGCGAGGATCTCCATGTTGGTCCCATCGTTCAGCCCGATTTTTACCGGCATCAATCTTGCCTTGTCGTCTTCTATCATAAACACGAAGTGTCGTGATTTCTCCGAAATCACAGCGGAAACCGGAACGAGAAGGGCGTCCGTTTTCTTTTCCAGGTCCAGCTTAACCATCAGGTACATGCCAGGCCTAAGCTCCTCTTTGGGGTTAGGCACTTCAATTTCGGTGATCATGGTTTTGGTGGACTGATTGAGGGCGTATTCAAACCGTGTCACAGTCCCCCTGTAAACCTTCCCGGGAAGCGCATCGGCTGTAACAGTAACAGGAACTTTGGTGGTTACGAACGGGACATCAACTTCCGGCACCGCGACATCCACCCTGATTCGGCTGAAGTCGTTCAATGTGACAATGGCTGTTGATCTGGCTACACTGCCAGAAGTAGCGTCAGGGATGAAAGCCCCCGGGTCTACCCATCTGGCTGTGATATGCCCTGTAAAAGGCGCTACAACCTTTGCGTATGCGAGCAGGTACTTGATGCGTTCAAGATTGGCCTTCGCAACCAGATACTTACCCCGCATCTCGTCAACTGTTAGAGGCACAACCAAATCGCTGGCGCTCTTCCTGGCCTCACTTAGCCTCTTGTACTGAGTCCCCCAGACCTCCACTTCCGCCTCATATTTCGGCCGTTCAGCTTCAAGCTCAGGATTTTCAATTTCAGCGAGGACTTCGCCTTCTTTTACGAAATCACCTTTATCGACATTTATGTACTTCAGGTAGCCCGCGATCTTCGCGTAGATCACTGTATTGTAATAGGCTATTCCAAAGCCGGGCAAAGTAACGCTGCGCCAGATCTCCCCCTTTTGCAGATGGATGGCCTCGACTTCCATAGGTGGCGCTGGCTCCTTTTGCTTGACGGATTCGACTACGGCTTGCTCCTCCTCGCATCCTGTCAGGACGGTCAGTAGCAGTAAGCACATTAATTGAATCAGGAAACGAGATAACTTTCTGGTTTTCGGTCTAACTGAAATCATTTGTTGTCCTGCCTCCAATATGGTCCTGAAGCCTCACTCTCTTCAGGAGGGCCCGCGGGGGTCTTATAATTGGGACTCGATGGGTCATCGGGATCAAGCGAACTTGAATTACGGTTGGTCCGTCCCTGGATCACCGTAAATACTGCCGGCAAAACCAGCAGGGTAGCAAATGTGGCAAAGATCAAACCACCCTCTACCGCCCTGCCAAGAGGGGCTGTCTGCTGTCCGCCTTCACCCGTGCCAAGCGCCATGGGTAGCATCCCGGCTATCATGGCCAAACTTGTCATCAATATGGGACGCAGACGGCTCCTTGCGCCATCAACAGCCGCATCCGCCGAATCCATTCCTACCATTCGGCTACGTTCCGCAAATGTCACAAGGATGATAGCGTTAGAAACAGCCACACCGATCGACATGATCGCTCCCATGAAAGATTCGATATTAAGCGTTGTGTCTGTGGCCCAAAGTATTACAACCACACCTGCGATAACCGCAGGCACGGTTGATACGACTATCGCCGCAAGTTTCATGGACTGGAAATTGGCTACCAGCAGAAGGAAAATGACAATGATCGCCAGTACAAGTCCGGTTTGCAGTCCACCAAACATCTGGTCAAGCGGCACGACCTGACCTCGCAAAGCCACGGAAATTCCCATAGGCGGTTGCTCTATCTCTCCCAGGGCCTTTTTTACAAGCCGGGAAACCGTGCCAAGATCTGCGCCATGAATATTCGCCGTAATACTAACGACACGTTGCCCGTCGAAATGGTCGTACTGACCAACCATCGTTCCATCACTGACGCTAGCCACATTGCGAAGTAGAGATGGTTTGCCGCTTTGGCTTCCAGTGAGGACGTTCTTGATTTCCTCTTTGGCAAAGATCAAACCACCCTCTACCGCCCTGCCAAGAGGGGCTGTCTGCTGTCCGCCTTCACCCGTGCCAAGCGCCATGGGTAGCATCCCGGCTATCATGGCCAAACTTGTCATCAATATGGGACG
>JAMCYH010000031.1 GCA_023474025.1 Deltaproteobacteria bacterium | reverse complement strand
TCCACCAGAGCGGCGACCGGAAGTGTTACGCCTAACTTCCGGGCTGTCTCAATGGCTATTCCAAGGTCCTTCTGATGAAGCCTGACCCGAAAACCGAGCGGGTACGAATTGTTAACCATGTTCCGGGCGCGATTGCTAAGCACCCAGGAAGCGGCTGCGCCATTACCGATCGCCTGTATTACCTTTTCCATGTCCAGCCCGGCTTTAAGCCCTAGAGCCATCCCTTCCGCAACACTGAGATATACGCCGGCGATAACAGTCTGATTTATGGCCTTGGTAATCTGTCCAGCTCCAATAGGCCCTACATGTGTGATTGTACTGCCCATGGACCTTAATACCGGTAACACCTTTTCCACATCCTGACTGGCGCCACCCACCATTATCGCAAGAGTGCCGTGTATGGCTCCCTCCGACCCACCGGAAACGGGGGCGTCGACCATTTTAACGCCCTTTTCAGCCAATGCTTCAGCCATCTTGCGTGTAGCCTCAGGGCTAATAGTGGACATGTCCACTACGACAGCCCCTTGTTGGGCGCCATGAATAATACCGTCAGCGCCAAGGACCACTTTTTCTACATCTGGCGTGTCACTGAGGCAAGTGATGATCACCTCCGCCCCGCGAGCGGCTTCTCCAGGCGTAGCCGCGCGCTTCGCGCCTTTTGCAGCCAACAACTCCTCTTTATTTTTTGTGCGGTTATTAACGACAAGATCATGCCCGGCCTTCAATATGTTTAAGGCCATCGGTTCTCCCATGGTGCCCAGACCAATAAATGCAACCTTCATCAGACTTTCCTTTCAGCATTGTATAATGAAATTGAGCGATTACATAATCGGTTATTCCCATTTTCTTCGACAGAGGTATCTCTCCAGCCTCTCCCCAAAATGACAGTTTACCTTATCACAAGGCACATGGCTTTCAAAATTGTTGAAGTAACAGAAAAATCTTGCAGGACTCAAAAGGGTAGGGTAGGTTAATGTTTGAGACTGATTACTGGTTATTGTTGAAGACAATTATTAGAACAAACGCTATCTTGAAATGTTGTAAGCAAATCTCATCTCTTGGGGGAATTATTTACATAATCTTTCCCCTTTCAGCCAATCAGGTTTGAATGATGAATGCTGATCCACCAAACGGGAAAACATCACTGACAACATGTCATTTATGGGCTCGATGTTTGAGACCGGCATTTGTCGGCATCTGTTTAGCTATTTGTCTATTGATGGTTCTTATTGTCAACGCTGAGGCTGAAGATCGATGCGCTGAAATTGTAAAAATCCTCGAGCAAAACTCCCTGAGGCTCAAGGAATACACTACCGCTCTCCACAATGCTCATAGAGATAGAGACTTTCAACTCATGACAGTCCTGAACGGTCAAATAGATGAGACGCTTAGACAGGTCAGGGTAGGGGAGGCCGAACTTCTGAATTGCCCCAAAAATTCGGGCAGTCAAGGCCCTGCAATAAGCTCGGTAAAAACACAGGACACGAAATTCGCGGACCTGAGTTGTGAGGAACTCAAGAAAAGGTATATACAGTTATCACGCAAATTTAATTCATTGGATCGGCGACGGAACAGTCTGTTATCAGAATTGACTCCGGTACAAAAAGCGGAATACAAAGAGGCTGAAGATTCAATAAAAGCGGTGGAATCCGAGCTTAGGAAGCGGTGTTCGCCGCCACCTGCTCCCAAACCATTTAGGCGGAAACCGGTAGGTCCTCAGAGGACATTTCGCTGAGCATTGTTGAGATTCGAAGGAAATAGTTGTAGATAGTTTTTAGTGTTTTCACGGAGTGTTGGAAGGTTTCAATGAGAGCTAAACAGATATTAACTTCCAGTGTCCTGACTCTGTTTACGTGTTTAGTCGGCGCCACCGCGATCGCGGGAGATTGTGGAGGAAATCACAATCCCTGCCCCAAAAATCCAGGTGTCAATTATACCCAGGGACATTGCGCTCCATATTTGAAGAGTTCAAAATTGGCTCCATGGTTGCGATCTGAGTGTGAAGCTCCGTACAAGAAAAGTTGTGGGATGGCCCCATATGTGAAGACAATGGGCGAGGCGAGTTATCGTAAATCGGGTTGCGAAGCCCCTTATATAAGGACAGGGGGTGAAGCGCCGTTTCTAAAAACATGTGGAATGGCCCCGTATATAATAAGACTGTGCGAGCCCCCGTGCTATCCACCTGAGCAGAAAGGACCACCGAAACCCTGCGTCATCCCGACTGGTTGTCCATCGAGGTAACAATGCTTGCGCCAGTCGCCAAGATCACATACTAATTAAGGATTTCCACGGAAACGATAGATGAAACTAAATCCGGTCCATTTTTGCGTTGCTTAGAATGCTTTTGCCTTTTTTTCGTCCTGACCTTTTTTCCTGGATGGCTTTGGTGGAGGGTCAAGCACTTCACACTTTCTGTCGGGTTCCTTTGCAGTCAATTGTGCCTGGAAACGCGCCTGCGAAATCCGCTTTAACACGAGAAACGGTCTTAGAGTCTCGGAATCGCGGTCCCAAACATATTGCTTGAGATCGATAACAGGACCTATATCGTCGTAAAGCGTGACCCACCATTCGTCTTCGTTCTCGACGTGGCAGATCCTGATCTTTGCTATTGTGTCGATATTTTTGGCGATGTTCAACGCGGCCTGTTTAATTTCCTCAACTTCGGAGATCTTGTTTCTTTTTCCCGTAACTTTTGTTTTCTGGCGGAGGCCGGCCATTGGTTTGGGCGGACTAGGAGGAGGGGACACGGGTGGCTCTACAGGATTAGCAGGAGCGGCTGCTTTGTACTCCGCTACTTTCGATTTATCCGCCTTTCCTGGCTGAGTTGGCGTCTCGGCTCGTTCCGGATGTTGTCCTTCTGAACCCGCTGATTTGATTGGCTCTTTCTTCAATGTTTTTTGCCCGGTTTTATTAGCCGCGGGATCGAAAACAGCAGTGTCACCACCTTTTACAAATTTATCGCTACCCGCTTTGCACCCGACCAGCAGCGAAAAAACGCAGGCTATAAGGGCCAGGAACAAAGCGAGCCAAGATCGCCGGATCTGTTGCGCTGGCATAAGTCTCAAGATCGTTTTCAGGGAAAGGCGCAGGGGGATCCGTTCAGGAAATTTTAGAGATCTGTGGCTAATGAGCATGAACAAAAGGCTCCGGTTTGTGTCGCTTCATCGGAATGTATTATAGCTCTTTTAAAAAAATGTTTAAAACAAGTAAACAATATAATAATATTGCCTATGTTCATTATTTTTGCTACTCTTAAACCATGAGGAATAGCAGGTTTTTTAGAGGAAGGTTATGAGCTGTTTAAAATCAATTCTAATAGTTATGATTGTCCTTATGGGGCTAACCATGAGTCCAATGTGTTTCGCTGGGGGACCAGGTGGACCCGGCGGAGCGATGCAGGGGCCGCCTCTTGATTACACGCTCATGGGTTTTAAGGAGCAGGGAGCGTGGTATTTTCTATGCACTGCGCCGGAATATCCTAAACGTATTCCTCCTCATTATCAGACATACGGGCCACCGCCCCCACCATACTGCGGAATCCCCTGTGCGCCTGCGCCCATGATAAGGAAGTAATAAACGTGGAACGAAATGGCTGCTTCCGACCGACTGGATATTGGTTCCGTTAACCTCTTGGAGATAACGATGAGAACAAAATTGGTAATATTTTTAATGGCTGTGATGATAGCTGTTCCGAATGTGTCATTCGGGTTTGGTCTTCTTCAGTATACGTTCGATGCTATTGCAAATCAACTTGGATTGGATCGTGGGCCTGTGTCAAAGGTTTTGCCCGAGGTAAACCCCTATGATCCATATGGTCGTCCTAACCCTCTGGTGGGGAAATTGCACCCTGACCGAAACAGAATGGTTATCCAGGCTGAGGGTTTCTGATCGCTTGAAAACGCGCTATTTTCTCATCATGTTATTAATTTAAAAAAGGGCGTTTAAGGTGCGATTGGGCATGTCACCACACATCACATTTAAAGATTTTTCGTGGTTTCGCGTCCTGGATGACATGTCGAGCTACTCCCAATTGATATGACCACAATTCCCGATACGCTTGTGACCATCCGATAGGTATATTTGCTCCTCCTTTTATCCTGTTTTATCCTGTTAGCAACAAATAGAAATGTCCGCTTTTATAGCAAATGAATTGTCCTCTTTTTAGGAACTACGGGAGACAAGCGCAGGGCGTAGCCCGAAGCTTTCTCCCGTAGTAACAG
>JAMCYH010000076.1 GCA_023474025.1 Deltaproteobacteria bacterium | reverse complement strand
AGAGAGCGAATCGATACTCCGGATGGAGATTTTCTAGATCTCGATTGGTCGAGAGTCGGTTCAAAACGACTTGCCATTGTATTACACGGTCTTGAAGGCAATTCCACCCGGCCGTACATGATGGGTATGGTTAGAGCGTTAAACCGAGGCGCATGGGATGCCCTGGCAGTCAATTTTAGGGGATGCGGAGGTGAGTCGAACAGGCGCCTGCAGATGTATCACAGCGGTGAAACAGGAGATCTACAAACTGTTATCCGCCATGTGTCCGGAAACGAAAAGTATTCCGAACTGGCGCTCGTCGGATCGAGCCTTGGTGGCAATGTAATTTTGAAATTCTTGGGCGAACAGGGCAAAGCGACGCCAGCAGCTATAAGAGCGGCTGTAACGATATCCGTGCCATGCGACCTCAAGGCGAGTTCAATACGAATAAGCGCATTAATGAATCGCCTTTACTTAAAGAGATTTCTTCTTATGTTGCATGAAAAGATGAAAGCCAAGGCTTTGATGGCCCCTGAGAAGATCGACCTCAAGGGTTATGACAGAATCAGGACGTTAAAAGAATTCGATGATAGGTATACGGCCCCTTTGCACGGGTTCAAGGACGCTTATGATTACTACGAAAAGTCGTCATGCCGTCCGTTTCTTCCAAACATCTCAGTCCCTACCCTACTGATAAACGCGGCGGATGACCCATTTCTTTCGGCCTCGTGTTATCCTTTTGAAGAAGCGAAAGCCAACCCAGACCTATTCCTGGAAGTCCCTAAACATGGTGGACACGTTGGATTCATGGCGTTTAACCACAATGGAGAATATTGGTCCGAAACCCGCGCTATATCTTTCCTGAATGGACAACAAGAAATTTTTGCCCGGTGAATTGTTAGTTCCTGCTTCGACGAGGAGTATTTCCAGTCCCAGATGAGACACCCTGGTATAAACTCTCTCGGGAAACTCGAGAAAATTTTCCTGCCCACTCCACAGTGGAAAATCGCCAGGTTTCCTGGCTTGCGCCCCAGGAATTACAGGGATAAAATCGTCGGCGGTTTCAGTGATGTTTTCGTTGGACTGTCGCCAAAGTGTGTCTTTAGAGACAGGAATACAACAAGCCGATGGTCTTCTCTGTTCTGAATTCGCGCACAGTCACAATCCAGGGGCTATGTGGAGTTTACTCCGTGAGCTGGGGATGTTCTCGAAAAGAGGGCGAGGGACAGGTTTGTGTCTTTGTGTCGGAATCCAGGCCAACAATTGTAGCAAAAATTTCTTGTTGGGCTTAAAATTCCCTGGAAGCTTTTTCATGAGGTCAAGCAGAAGCTTAGGTCCCAAATCCATGGAATATTGAAGTGAGGCATTGGTCGCGATTTTGGCGCCCTTGTCAGGACCTTGGTACGCTTCAGGAATTGCTCCGGTTTCTCCTCACAGGAAGAGCCTGTCTTGGTTGATCCCTGCGTGCAATAAAATCATGCGAGGCGCTCCCTAAACAATCCCGGGAAGGTCTCAAAAAATTGGGTCCGAACCTCAATTATCCCAACAATGAACAGTAATCAACTTTTTAGGCATTAAGCCAAAATTGACCTTGATTTCTAAAAATTCGTATATATTGTGAAAGGGTAGCTTGGCAAAGCGGCGACGAATATTCAATGGCGAAAATTGGCCTGCAAAATTCGGCGCCTGATTTTTGAAGATTATAAATAGCACAATGAGATAAAGGTGAGGCTCATGTCAATGAGCCATTTTATTTTTATGGAGCAACGGTTCATAAAACATCATGAATTGGAATTAACATGGCTTCTCTCATACTAACTTACCTCGTGGTTGGAGTGGTTGCTGGTATTCTGGCAGGTTTACTTGGGATAGGGGGCGCCATAATTATCGTGCCCTCCCTCGTCTATTGCTTCGCCGTACAAGGCGTATCTCATCAAGAAATAATGAAACTGGCCCTCGGCACATCTATGGCGAGCATAATGCTCACTTCTGTATCCAGCTTTATGGCCCATAACAGAGTCGGGGCCGTGCGGTGGGACATTTTTAGACGAGTCGTACTGGGAATCCTGCTGGGGACATTTTTGGGTTCCTGTGTCGCATCTAGAATGCCAACCGCTCTCTTGAGCGCTTTTTTTGTAGTTTTTCTCTATTATGTCGCTATACAGATGGTTTTAGATAAGAAACCAATCGCATCAAGGGGTCTTCCGGGTAAGTATGGAATGTTCGGGGTTGGCAACCTGATCGGGGTAGTGTCGAGCTTCGTCGGGATTGGCGGGGGTAGTTTGTCCGTTCCGTTCATGATTTGGTGCAACGTCCGGGGGCATGTCGCCATAGGAACCTCCGCTGCGATTGGTTTCCCTATAGCAGTAGCGGGAACACTTGGGTATGTGCTTTCGGGTTGGCATGCGCCAGAATTGCCGGATTTTTCATTAGGATATGTCTACCTGCCCGCGTTTGCTGGCATCGTTTGCGCAAGCGTTATGACAGCGCCTTTCGGAGCAAAACTGGCTCATCGTTTACCCGTAAAAAGGCTCAAACAGGTATTCGCTGTGCTCCTCACAGTGATGGGAACGCACGTTCTTTTTAAGCTTATTTGATGTAATTGTTCCGCAAAAGACGTCGACCGAGAAATTACGCTCCTTGTGTATGATTATCCGGGGAGATTTTATTTGACTTTTTGTTTTGAGGTCTGCAAAATGTCAATTTTTTCTTGGTGACCCGAGGACATCCAAGGTTTTTGATTCGAACTTGTTGTTATTCGAATGGGCGAGCAGTCCTAAAAGATAGAAAAGTTCGGAGGGAATCCGAAATCAAATAAACGCATCTAAAGTTAATAATAAGACGGGCGTGGGCTTAGTCTTAGCGTAAAGGCCTGGTCCATAGCAGTTGTCGGGGAGGTAATTATGAAGAGTAAGTATATAGTTAAATTTGCAGTTTCAGTGTACGCGGCGTTGTTTTTGTTCGCCATTTGGTCGGTTTTGCCCTCGGCGCTTACAGGGGGACTGACCGTGGCCTCAAACCAAACGGAACTCCAGTCGTCAGGTTGTGACGTTGGGACCGGTATAGGAGAAGGTCAAAATCTAACACAATCGGATTCCATGGATTTTGTGACCCAATTTTCTTCTGACTGGTACATGTACAGCCCTTGGATAGGTATATACAACCCAGGCGTGTTTGCTTGCTCCTTTCCAAATGGTGGATCGTTAAACTGAGGCCTTTTTCTCTCGAACGGCTTGCATGTAGAGCACAATACTCGATTGACCCTTTCAAGTTTTTGTTGAGCGCGTGGTACAATTATTCGGGCGCTCAACAAATAATCCTAAATAAAATTCATGTAATGAATCTTACTGGGTGGTCTGAAATATGTTTTCAGACACAGAGAAGCGACACGTATCCCGACTGAAAATGGAGGGCTCCACTATGTTGGGGATCGTGCCCATACTTTGTGACGAAAGATAACCGGCCCGGTTCTGAGTTTCAAATTCATACCTTTGTCGAACCCCTCGGCTGGTCCAGAGGACTGGCCTATGCCTGAGCGTTAAGGCGCCACTAAATCCTATCGATTGGTCTCCGATTTTTTTTGTATTTGTTACGGTCCATTTTAATCGAACCTCAGGAACGAGTGTTACGGGTGGGACTGGTTTTTGTTAAGCGCATGCGAATGGCAATTCGAAAAAAACTTGACAACAAAATTACAACGTGGAAAACTGGCACTACTAGCAAGCCACATGACGATCTAACCAATGAATGGTCAGACCAATAGCGCACAAATAGTTGGAAAGAAGTTTCGGTAATGAAAACTGATCATCCATTTCAGGAAAACTTAAACGCCTCAATATCTAGTTCCCGAGATACCGGCCTAGAATCATGCCTACGTGAGTCGTCTCCACTCTGGCCTTCATCGGAAAGTCCAGTAGTTACTCTCAAAGCCCCCCTAAACGGCAAGACGGTGGCTATCGGCGGAGGTCTGAACGTTAAGGTTAACGCGAACATTGGCACATCTCCAGATCTCACTGACGAATCCGGCGAACTCAGGAAACTCGAGGTAGCTCAAAAGGCTGGCGCTGATACCGTTATGGACCTTTCTACGGGAGGCAATTTGAGATCGGTGCGCCGGAAGACCAATAGCGCACAAATAGTTGGAAAGAAGTTTCGGTAATGAAAACTGATCATCCATTTCAGGAAAACTTAAACGCCTCAATATCTAGTTCCCGAGATACCGGCCTAGAATCATGCCTACGTGAG
>JAMCYH010000226.1:8501-20443 GCA_023474025.1 Deltaproteobacteria bacterium | reverse complement strand
CCTCCGTACCGCCTCGTCGTAGACGTGTCTGCCTGATCAAAAGGCTGGAAAATTTTGTCAATCTTGTCTTTTGAAATCCCTATCCCCGTGTCCGAAACACAAAAGTGAATTATAACCCTTTGATTTTCCAAGCTCCATAAGTCAGCGCGAACGAGTATCTCACCGTGCTGGGTAAATTTTATGGCGTTGCCGACCAAATTAACGATGATTTGTTGGAGTCGAATCGGATCTCCGTTAAGATTTTCCGGCACGTCCTCGGCCACCTCGAACAAAAGTTCCAGTCCCTTTTCTTCAGCTTGTAGAGCAAGCGCCCTCATAGTATCGGCCAAAGTGTCTCTGAATCTAAATTCGAACTGGTCAATTTCCATTTTCCCGGCTTCAATCTTTGAAAAACCGAGAATGTCGTTAATAAGCTTCAAAAGTAATTCTGACGAAGATTTTACCGTTAAGAGATAATCTTTCTGCTCTGGAGTTAGATTGGTTTCCAGGGCCAGTTGGGTCATGCCGATAATCCCATTCATTGGAGTCCTAATTTCATGACTCATGTTGGCCAAAAATTCACTCTTAGCCTTGGACGCCTTTTCTGCACGTTCCCTGGCGCTGATCAGTTCTTTTTCGAACCTCTTGCGCTCACTGATATCATGAAGGATGCTGAGCAACATTTTTTTTGTGCCAAGTCTTATTTCGCTTATTGATAATTCAACAGGGAAAATGGCGCCATCCTTTCGGCGGGCGAGGATTTCGGTCTTTTGGGAAAATGGCTTTGCCGCTTCACCGAATAAGGCATTCCTTACGAATTCATCGAACCTGGATGCATAAGGCTCCGGCATCAGGATCTTGGCGTTTTGACCGAAAACTTCATCGGCCGAGAATCCAAAAATATTCTCCGCAGATGGATTAAAAGTCTCGATGCGGCCATCGACATCGACTGTTATAATAGCGTCTAGCGCGTTCTGTACGACCGACCGGAGTCGAATTTCACTACGCCTCAATTCCATTTCTGTCTTTTTTCTTTCAGTGACGTCTTCTACAACAGTAACAGCTCCGGTGACCTGTCCATATTCAATAATGGGCGCAGAAGTTAACAGAACCTGAAAAACCGTGCCTGTCTTAAGAATCTTCATATTCGATTCTTCTGAGACCTTTATTCCCTTCGCCATGGCTTCAAAAGCCGTGTCCGGCACGATTACGGTAGCCCCGTCCTTATCACGCTCAAACTGGGCGAAATTATCCAACTTCTTTCCAATCAGATCTGGCCCGGGACCTGTTAAAAGGTTCTGCATTGCTGGGTTTACGAACGTTGTTATTCCCGATCGATCAACTACGTAGAGCGCTTCAGCCATATTGCAGGTTATATTCTGGAGACGATGGGTATGCTCTTCGATTTGCCTGTTTTGCTCAGCCAGCTTTTCTCTACTCCGCTCGCTAACAAAAATCAAAGAGAAGAACGCCACCAAAAACAGTGAAAATACGGAAAGTTTTGTTACAAAATCCCACCAGCATGACCCAAAACTGGAATCCCTAACTATTGAAAAAATATAGGCCGCCTGCTGACCTCCAATGTTGTACACAGGCAAAAATGTGACGACGTAATCGTTGTCGTTTGCTCTTAAACCGATGCAAAATGATTTTCCCTGATCAATAAGGGATCCTGCCTGCTCCCTTATCTGAGTGTCTATTTTAGTGACATTATCGATGTCTAACCCAGGAGGCGTTAACACTGTGATCTCAGATCCCGACAAATAATCCCTGCTCAATTTTGATTCCCGATATTTTTTAGCTTCTTCAGGAAAAGCTGCTTGGTCCAAAAGCTGCTTTTTGAGCAGGAAGGAATAGCTTTCCGGATAATAAAGCTTTTCCATCGATATTTTGAGAGCTTCAAACGAAACTCCCAATTCGGCGCTTCCGATAAACTGTCCCTGTAAATCAAGTGGAAAAACGTACCTGAATCCCGGACCGCCGGGCCCCTCCTCAAATCCCTCCACTTTTAATTTGGTGGCGTTTACAAATTTGATCGATGGTCGAATTTTAAAAAGTTTATCTCCGAACCGGGAAGGGAGGTGAAATCGAATGAGACTCTCTCCTTCAGGGAGCTGAAAATGCATTTGTCCGAAATTCTTGTCCGCCAGCCTTTGGTAAGTATCATTAAGTTTTGCAAATAGCTGTCCGCGTACTATGGCCTTTGTTTGCTCGTCCTTCGCGTCGTTCGCCTTTTTGATCATCCAGAGGATATCCGGTTGGTCAATAACTTCGTCAAAGATTGTGTTGGTAAGCAAACTGTACGATTTCAGAGTAGCGTGAAATTGGTTTTGGAGAGCTTGTATCCGGGAATTTTCCAAATATGAAATACGGTTATGGTAATCCCAATAAATTGATAGTCCTCCTGCTATCAGCAGGCATATAAAAAATGGGCCTATGAATCTTATTGAAACCAAAGTTTTAAGCATGTTGAATCGAATTTGTCCGCAAGGTTCAGTATTAGATATTCACTCCGTCTCCCCATGAGACGGGGACCCTCAAAGTTCTGCCATCTTTCCCCTGGTACAGAAGATAACCATTTTCAAGGCCAAATTCATACAAGTCTCTTGTAATTGCGACATCATCGCGACAGTATTTTTCAAGCAGGTCGAAACGGTGCTGGCGAAACCAGTCCGGCGCTTGAGCGCCGTTTCCGCTTTTTTTTCTACCAAGAGTGAATTGAGCTAGATGGTTGAGGCTTAAACGGTGTCCAATCCTCTTTTGGATTTCCAAAAGGATATCGAGATTCTTCCGATTCCGGAGATTTTCTCCAGTGTACGCCGTCAGGACTTCATAATCGAATTTTATATGATTGAATCCAACTACGAGGTTTGCAGTCTTTAGTGACCTGATTAACTCTCCAACCCTGTCTTCGGTGTATGAGCGAAAACCTGCGGTATTCGAGAAAGTTACCGCAATAGACAGCCCCATTTTGGCTATATATTTCCAGCCCCCAACATCGTCAGCAAGTTTTTGTGTTTCAAGGTCGAAAAAAATGATTTCCGGAGATGTTGCGTTATTGGAGATCATTTCAAGTTCCTCTATTTTTTCTTTCGGTTGTTCACAAGGAATGGTAATCGGCGGAAGTGTAATGGTCGAGGACGGTTTACAGCGTTTTGGCTGAGCCCTTTTTCGGTTAGTTTTCTTGTGTCCGGATAGAAGTTCAGGATGCAGAAGATACTCCAGAATTCGTATACAGGCCTGTCTATCCAACGGTTTATTTCCTGAGCCACATTTCGGAGAATGAATGCAAGAAGGGCAACCAGTTTCACATTCACAATTTTTTACGAGATTCAATGTAGTCGCCAGAAGATCTTCAAGGACATTAAAAACCCGGCTCGAAAGACCCACACCGCCAGGATGACCATCATATATAAATACGGCGGCCCTGCAGACCTGTTCATGTTCAGGACAGCTTATGCCACCAATGTCATCTCGTTCACACAGAGCGAACAAGGGGAACATCGAAATGGCGGCATGCTCCATCGCATGGATGCCCCCCATGAAATGGAGGCCAGATTTTGTGATCGCCTCTTTGACCTGATCAGGTATTTCTATCCACAATCCTACTGTGTTGAATATTAGTGGAGGCAACTGAAGATCAAGGACACCAATCAATTCCTGCCCGCTTGTCCGGCGTTTTTCATAACCAGTTACTATTTCCGTAACCCGAAGTTTCGCTTCACGAGCCATAAAACCTGGAAACTCGGCTGACCGCAAGGGAGCGCCCAATATTTTAGTATCCTTTTCTGACAGGCACTTGGTGTAATAACTAACGGAACAAGGGCTCACAAAAACGTTGTGTCTCTCAAGATCGAGCCTTTTCACTACGTATTGCTTTGTCCTGTGTAAATAGATCGCTCCTTCATGACATTCATGGAAAGCCCGGGCCCCTGATGAACCCCCTATGGGTTTCGTTCCACCGTCTAAAAATATTGAGTAAGAGCTGCCGACATTACGTAGATCTACATCCCTGTGAGGCCTAGGATTTACGGAATTAAGAATCCCGTCAGGCGCCCGGTAAATGACCCCGGCTTCCAGCAACTGGTCCGACGCGGTCTGAGCCTCTTTTGTCGTGATCCAGAGCTCAGAGGGAGTTATAGGGAGCTCAGCGGCGGCGCATGGGATATGTTTTTTCAAGACTTCTATATTAAGTGGATCAAGTGTAGCTTCTTCAAATTTGCGTGCAAAGAAATCGGTTGGGTTGCGGACAAAATACTGGTCAAGCGCATCCTGCCCCGCGATCATTAGTATAGCGCTTGGACGCCCCTGACGCCCGACTCGACCTCCGCGTTGCCACGTATTTACAACAGTGCCGGGGTAGCCGACCAGTATGCAAAGGTCAAGACCGCCGACGTCAATGCCCATTTCCAGAGCCGAAGTGGAAATTACACCGTCAAGTTGTCCTGAAAACAGGTTGGCTTCGATTTCACGACGTTCCTCAGGAAGGAATCCGGCCCTATAAGAACTAATGCGGTGTTTAAGATCAGGAGCCTCATTTAGCGCCCATAAAGTGATCAGTTCGGTGATTTTCCGCGCCCTCGTAAACACAATCGTTTTGAGCCCTGATTCAAGGGCCTTTACGAAAATAGACGAAGCAGCGGTATACGGACTAACGACAGGATTCAGGAAAACGAAATGTCTTTGAGGATTCGGCGCTCCGGACTTTTCAATAACACAGACATCATCATTTATTAGAGTGGATACAAAGTCACCGGGATTTCCTATAGTGGCCGAACAGGAAATAAATTGTGGCTTGTTCCCGTAAAGTCCACAAACTCTTTTCGTACGTAACAGGACCTGAGCAACGTGACTCCCGAAAATCCCTTTATATGTGTGGACTTCGTCCAGAACAACCATAGCCAGTTTTTTGAAGAAATTTCTCCATGTTTCATGAAAAGCCAGCAGCCCTAGATGCAGCATGTCAGGATTGGTTATCAGGACCCTTGGAGGGTTATTTCTAATTTTTTTACGTTCCGATTCAGGTGTGTCACCATCGTAAACAGCGGCATTTATCCCTATCTTTCTGGACAGAGCCAGGAACGAATCGAGCTGATCCCTTTCCAGCGCTTTAAGAGGAAACAACATGAGAGCATGGGAATTTGGGTCTCTTACAAGGCGGTCAATTACGGGGATTTGATAACAAAGGGTCTTGCCACTGGATGTGCTGGTGGAAAGCGCCACGTTCTTGCCCATTAAAGCTTCTGTGATGGCCTCCGCCTGATGGGAATAAAGGGCGCCTATGTCCGTAGATTCCACCAGATCTCTTACAACATTGTGAACCTGGACCGGCAATTCCTTTAAAGACGGTTTTCTCTCCGGCAAAACTTCATGATGTATGACTTGCCAATTAGTTCCAGCCCGTTTTTCCAACCATTCTAAGAAATTTGAAATCAAAGCAGTATTCCGGAACCATTACTTTGAACTTGAACAAACAAAATGGACCTGGTCCCAAGTGACCAATCCCGATGGTCAGTGGGTCCTTTCCAGGGACCAGTCCGGGAATATCAACATCTGACCGACAATGAACGCATCATCACCTTCCACGATCTCGTCGAAATTCTTGATGGCGCCAAATTCATCCCTGGTGTATTTCTGAATAACCACGTACGGCTGGCCTCCCTGTATTGAAGTGGCGAGCACCAGAGCCTCCTCAGCAAAACCGGTCCTGCAATCGGTTATGCTGGTGTTGGTTATTGTCGTCACAGCAAAGGCGTTTCTTTTGAGAGCTTCTCTCTTAACACAATCGACGTAAAGGCGCTTTTGCTGGTCGCTCTCAAAGGGCAACACCATTGTGAAAAGGCCCGATACAGTATGAAGAATCGCTGTAGGAATGTGAGATCCCAATGATTTTAACGTGTTGCAAGCGATAGGCGTCATCTCACGGACCGATTCCACAATCATGTCTTTAACAGCCACAATCTTCGTATAAATTTTAATTTCTTCGCCATTCATTACGGGGAACTCCAGATTCATGGAAATCGCCGTTTAAGTATAAAGCGTTGTGTGAGCTAGTTCCTTTTTTAAGGTTCAATAATTCAACGATCGAGATAAAGCAAGAACTGAAGATGACGCATGATCTCTTTTTTACTAAAACTCTTTTCAAATGTTTCCCGCGTCCAGCATTGTAAACGGAACCAAGGCTTGGGCCTCGAGGATTTCCACTCCTTCCGGTATTTTTACGATGGCCTCGGTCAGGCCCATTGCTGAAAGACGGCGACTCATGTCCAAAGGGGTGAGATAAAATTCGAAGTTTTGTCTTGAGACCCTGCAATGTACGAATTGGGTCCAGTCTGACTGGCCAGAGATCTTGTGAGTTAACCTTCCGTAAAATTCGGGGAACGGCGGCCTGGTGTAGCCGTACATGCGGAGGATTGACGGCAAAACGATCATGAAAAACGCCATCTCATTGGATGGTGGTCCGCCAGGCAAACAAAAAACCGGCTTACCCTTGAGGGTCCCCATGCCTACAGCTTTTCCCGGTCCCATCCTCACGCGGTTGAAAAGGGGTCTCCATCCAATCTGCCTCAGAGTTTTTACGACTATGTCACGATCACCACTCCAGGCGCCACCCGAAGTTATCATTGTGTCAACGTGACCGAGAGTCGATTCGATTTCAGAAACAAGTTGTTGTGATGAATCGCCACAGGCCCCAATCAGGCAGCTAAGACCGAAGGATTTTAACCATGCTTCCTGCAATGCAATGTTGCTGGCGTAGAGGCCTCCTTCCTTAATTGGTTTTCCAGGAAGCAGGACCTCGTCCCCTGTAGCGAGAAGTCCTACGCGAGGCGCACAGAACACCCATACCTCATTGACTCCACCAGCTACGAGTACGGCGACCTTTGCGGGTGTAATCCTTTCACCGGAACCAACAATGATCTCACCGGCCTTGACATCAGTCCCTCTGACTAAAATGTTCCTGCCCGGATGTGCGTCCGCGAACACCTTGACAATTGCGCCGTTACTATAAGTGAATTCCTCAGTCACAACGGCGTCTGCTCCATTCGGTATGACAGCGCCGCTTAGAATGCGTAGAGCGGTCCCGGGGACGACTGCCATCTTCGGCGATTCTCCTGCTCCTAATGCGCCAACAAGTTTTAATTCGATGGGGCTGGAAATAGTTGCCGTAGCAACGTCAAATGATTGTACCGCATATCCATCCTTAATCGATGAATCAGCCGATGGTGAATCCACTTTGGCTTTGATCGGTCTTGAAGCGATCCTGAATAAAGCTCGATGTGTAGGGCAAGCTTCTTCCGGACAAAGCGGAACGTTTCCAATCGCCAGTCTGAACGCTTCATCAAACCCAATAAAGTCTTGTTCGAATCCAGATTGCTTCATACCATGTCCCTAAATTTAGTAGCTTGAAAATATAACAAAAACAGAGCAGTGTATAGTCTGTTAGTAACCGTGATTGGCCCCCAATGATCAAATTTCGGTTTTGCACGGACGCGATTCGATAACTTTAAAAAATAAATTAATCCCTTAGAAAGGAGTTATCATGGCAAAAAAGTCAGAGGATTCATTAGAGGCTATGATAGCTAAAGTCAAATCACATCCGAACATTTCCAAAGCAGGCATGATACTTTGTCATAATGGTATTGTTAGGGATTTTTCAAGACAACACGGTAAAAAGGTTCGATCACTCAGCGTTCAGGTAGATGTATCCGCGATCGAACATGCGAAATCCTGGGCCTTGTCAAAACCGGGCATAGTGGCCGTAGAAATTTTAGCCCTGGAAGGAGATTTTGTAGTAGGCGATGATTTGCTTTACGTGGTCGTAGCCGGTGACCTGAGAGAAAATGTCTTCAGTATCATGAGAGAGTTGATTGAAAAGATAAAAACGGGTTGTGTCAAAAAAAAGGAGATTTTAGACTCCTAAGAAATAAGCCAGACTGAGACTAGATCTCAGCACACTGACTTAGAAACAATTCAAAGCAAACAACTCGATTTGTTTGCAGAAAAAAGCGGCTCAAGAAGACATGTCCGGCAACTACGGCACATGTCAGAAATGCCAACACAGGCAGGTATCTGGAAGTTCCCTTTTTAGTTGGATTTAAGCTGGAATTATAGTCATAATTTTTTTAATCTTTCAACATTGAAAATCTTGGTATATTAGCGGACATGGATAGACCATTGCCAATTCAATCACCAGGATACTTAATATTACAATGAGTAACAATCAGATCAAGGATCATCTCACCCCGCCCAAAGCTCGATTCATTCTGGGTGTATCTTTTTTTGGATTGGGGCTTTGCGCTCCGCTAATTGTCCCAGTGGTCGTAGCCTCATCTCTCCCATCTGGCTGGAAAGTGACAATTTCCGGTTTACTGGCCCTCGGCATTCCCGAGGTCCTGATGGGATTGGCGGCTGTGGTGTTGGGAAAATCAGGATTCAATTATCTTAAACAACGAGCGTATCGATTATTCAAGCGTTATGCCCTACCAAAATCGGTAAGTCGTACCAGGTATAACATAGGTCTGATGCTTTTTATCCTGCCTATAATAACGAGCTGGCTCGGACCGTATTTGTCAGCGTTGATACCTGATCTTGGGAAAAACCAGCTGCTTTTAAGCGCCCTAGGAGACCTGTTTTTTCTAATTAGTCTATTTATTCTGGGTGGAGATTTTTGGGACAAGCTCAAGGCCCTGTTTATTTATGAGGCTAGAGCGCCGTATCCTGACATTATGAATGGCCCCCAAAAAGGACTGTGATTGACGGATTAAGCTTCTATGGATTGACTGAAGTAAAATGTGCGTTGACAATAACGAAGGGAAACGGACAGACTCACACAACAGAGTTTAAGGCTAAAGAACCTTTGGTAAATATTAAAAGATAACAACTTGAGTTAGCGGGACAATGCCCCAAGGAGGCAACTATGGCTGGGAAAGCAAAAGAAACTTTACGAGTCGCAACTTTCACAGGCGGCCTTGTGGGTCCGAGTATTCCCATGGTTGGGCCTGTGGCGGATGGTGGAACAATCATCGCTGAAACTGCGCCCGGTTGTTGGGGGCCAATGATAACCCCGTCTTTCCAGGGAGGGCATGAGGTTAGCGCTCCGGTGGCTGTGGAAGGAGCTAAAGCCGGCGACGCGATCGCCATTAGAGTCCAAAAGGTTGACGTTACTTCGATAGCCACGGCATCGGGCACTGGAACTTTTGTGGAAGGACGCTACACGGGTGATCCATTCGTCGCCCGCCATTGTCCCCAATGTGGCGCTGAAAACCCCGCCACCCGGATTGAGGGAATAGGCCCCGAGGCCATTCGTTGCGCTTGCTGTGGGGCCGAAGTCAATCCCTTTAAAATGACCAATGGCTATACAATAGTTTTCGATAAGGGCCGCAACATAGCCGTTACTGTCGGTCCCGAGGTAGCCCGCAGTTTGGCCTGTGATGCGAGGGCGATTATGGCGCTGCCTGAAAAATGCGCTCAGAACCCGGCGGTAACGCTGTCTCCTGCAGACATAGAGGGAGTAGTGGCTAGGATGCGCCCTTTTATAGGCAACATCGGTACAACCCCGGCCATAGATATGCCGGATTCTCATAACGCCGGCGATTTCGGTCAATTCCTCGTTAATGCTCCTCACAAATATGGCATCACACAAAAGCAGCTAGAAGAGGCTAGGACTGACGGTCATCTGGACATTGACTCCGTACGCGAGGGATCTGTTTTGATCTGTCCTGTAAAAGTTCCAGGAGGAGGAATATATGTGGGAGATGTCCATGCCATGCAAGGTGATGGAGAACTGGCAGGCCATACGACAGACGTTTCAGCTGAAGTGACCCTGAATGTACGCCTAATCAGAGACTTAAAAATTGACGGACCAATACTTCTACCTCCAATCGAGGACTTGCCGCACCTGGCTCGACCTCTCGTTCCTGTAGAGAAAGAAGCTGCAAGAATTTTGGCCGAAAAATTTGGGCAACGCACACTCGAAGACGCGGCTCCTATCCAAATGGTAGGATCAGGCCCAAATCTAAACGAGGCTACAGAGAATGGTATTGCCAGGCTGTCAAGACTATTGGGTCTTTCCAAAGAAGAAATCATGAATCGCGTAACTATTTCAGGGGCTGTAGAAATTGGACGGTTACCAGGAGTTGTTACCGTCACCATGCTCGTACCGCTGAGCAAACTCATGGAATTGGGTTTACTTGATTTGGTGAGAGCACAATATGGTGTTTGAGGAGAGGGAGTTTTGGCGCTTAAAAAATGTTTGGTCAAACAACTTGAAATTCCTTCTCCGGTAAATTATTTCCGACAGAGGAACTTGCGTGGGCGCCCTGAACCACTTTAGAATCAACTAAATTGATGACCTAATGAATCAATTCTTTTTCAGGATACTGCTGAATCATACCAGGATCTTACAAGGAGCGGACATTCATGAAGTTAAAGTTACTCATAATAGGAGGCGTAGCCGGAGGAGCTACCGCCGCAGCCAGGGCGCGTAGATTGAACGAACATGCTGAAATAGTAATTTTTGAACGGGGGGAGCACATTTCTTTCGCAAACTGTGGTCTGCCCTATTACATAGGCGGTGTTATAGAAAAGCGGGCCAACCTTCTAATTACAACCAGTAAGGCGTTTACGGCCCGTTACAGTGTCGATGTCCGAATAAATTCGGAAGTCCTGGCAATTGATAAAGACGAAAAGACGATTTTGGTCAGGGATATAAACTCCGGTAATCAGTACACCGAATCTTATGACAAAATCATCCTGGCTCCCGGAGCTGAACCGGTCAGACCGCCCATTCCAGGCATCAACCTGGATGGTGTTTTTCACCTCCGCGACATTCCGGATTCCGATCGAATAAAAGGCATGATTGATTCCAGGAAACCAAAATCCGCTGTGGTAATCGGGGGTGGTTTTATTGGACTTGAGATGGCTGAAAACCTTGTCCTGCAGGGCGTGGAAACGGCCGTCATAGAGATGGGGCAACAGGTGATGGCCCCCCTGGATCCCGAAATGGCCGCCATCGTTCACGCTCATTTGAAGGAACAGGGAGTCGGACTTACCCTTGGGCATAGAGTTGAGACCATCAAGTCTAATAACGGCGGACTCCTGGTGAGCGCTTCTGAGGGGGCTGAGTTTCAGTGTGATCTGGTAATTTCAGCAATAGGAGTGGCCCCTGAAAACAAGCTGGCGAAAGAAGCCGGTCTTGAATTGGGGCCTAGAGGCCATATCCGTGTCGATGCCACTATGGCCACGTCTGACCCGAATATTTACGCGGTTGGAGACGCAGTCGAAATAAGAGATTTTGTCACCGGATTCCCAACATCGGTAGCTCTAGCAGGGCCGGCTAACAAACAGGGGAGGATTGCGGCCGACAATGTAATGGGTAGAAGGTCCCTTTATACCGGGGCCCTTGGTACTTCAATCGTCAAGGTATTCAATCTGGCCGTTGCAGGGACAGGATCGAATGAAAAGAATCTGGCAAAATTGGGAATCCCGTTCAAAGTCAGCTACACCCATTCGGGCTCTCATGCTTCCTATTATCCTGGTTCGTCGCCAATGGCTATTAAGCTCATTTTCTGTCCAAGTTCCGGTAAGATTCTCGGAGCGCAAATAGTTGGGACAGATGGTGTTGATAAACGTATTGATGTCCTTGCGACGGCTATTCATGGTAATATGACTGTCATGGATCTCGAGGAGCTTGAACTGGCCTATGCGCCTCCCTATTCGTCAGCCAAAGACCCTGTCAACATGGCAGGATTTGTCGCTTCTAACGTTTTGAAAGGTGATGTGTCCATTGTTCACTGGCATGAATTCGTCAGCTTACGCCAGAATGGCGCTGAATTTATTGACTTGCGCTCCAAGGACGAAATCGAGGCCGCTGGAGCCATACCCGGCTCGCTTCATATACCTATAAATAAATTACGTAAATCGCTTGGTCAACTCGACCCGAATAAGGAGTATATACTGTATTT
>JAMCYH010000226.1:0-8491 GCA_023474025.1 Deltaproteobacteria bacterium | reverse complement strand
AACCTCAGTGGGGGATACAGGACCTTTGTCGGAGCTGAGGAGGAAATTATGCGGGAGTCACCTGATATGAAGCTATGGCTGAGTGAATAACATTAAAGAGCATGTCCTGGAAACAATTAACGTCTGGGAAACAGGTTTAGCGGAGAATTTAATGGCAAAAGTATTCCTGGCCGGTGTTGAAAGACGCCCAACAGATCGATCATTGGAAGGCGCTCTGCGAGTGTCGGTAGAGGCGGCTACGGATTTATCGTGGCTCTCCAGGGGGGATTCCGTATTTATCAAGCCTGCCCTAAACTCAGGATATTCTTATCCATCTACTACCAGCACGCAGGGAATCGCTGCAATGGTAAAGCTTCTGAAGGAGAAAGGAGCAGGGCGGGTAGTCGTAGGTGATATGTCAGGTATTGAGCATGTCAAGCTGTCGCCAAAGGGTCTATCTGGGAGCACGCGCAATCTGATGGCGAAATGCGGCATGGCGGATGCGGTTTTAAGGTCTGGAGCTGAGCTGCATTTTTTCGAGGAGGCCGGTTGGAACGCATTCTACGAGGATTACCCTGTTGCGGGATCACACTGGAAAAAGGGGCTGATGATGCCATCTATCCTTCGGGAAATGGACCACATAATACTTATGCCCCGATGTGGACGTCACACGCTTGCCGGTAGCACACTAGGTCTGAAAGCGGCGGTGGGTTACTGGCGTACTGACACTCGTTTGGAATACCACAAGGACGCCGAAGATTTGTACGAAAAGACAGCCGAAGGAAATACCGTAAGCACTCTGTTAACAAAACAGCGGCTCGTTGTTTCCGTAGCTGACAAGGTGCTTTCCACGTACGGACCGGACAAAGGGTACGTGATTGAACCGTCTACCGGTTTGGTTATAACGTCGGAATCAGTAGTCGCTCACGACATGGTTTCGCTGGCCTGGTTGATGCTGAACAGGCTCGAAGCGCCATCATCCCAGTTAAACTGGTTCAATGATCCAAATGTTTCCCAGTTTGTTGTTAATATGGCAAACCGATGGGTTGTCAGTATGCTCGGTACATTGATTGACGCTATCGTGGCGGAAAGATTCGAAAGGAATGAAGTTAATAGTATATGGGATGACAGGACACTGAACCGGGCTTACGAAGTTCTTGGTGGAAGGCCCACTGTGAGTCTCGAATATGCAAATGACGCGGTTCCTTTGGAATTGAAGGACCGGTTGCTGAAGATGGTAACTTTTGATAGATGAGCTCCAAAATAGCACGTCGAAACCACAATATTGCAAATTTTTCAAGTTTACCTTTTATAAACTGAAGTACGAAAGATCTGTCCGATTTGGAGTCCTCGGGAATTTCCAGTAAGTATTCCACATCTGGTAATGATTTGTGGGGCCATCCCAAAGGCCTTTTCATATTATTCTTGACCGAAATGTGGGAGCGCTTTTCCTATTATGGCATGAGATCATTGCTGATCTATTACATGGTCAAACAACTTATGTTTAACCATGGTTTCGCTTCGCATGTTTACGGTCTTTACACTGGCCTGGTTTATCTTTCACCCTTTCTGGGGGGAATAATAGCCGACCGGCTTCTTGGTCGACGCAAGGCTGTTGTTATAGGCGCCTTGTTGATGTCCATCGGCCAATTTATGATGGCAAAAGAAGCTCTTTTCTTCTATGCGTTAGTTTTTTTGATAATTGGAAACGGCTTTTTCAAACCCAACATTTCAACTCAGGTGGCCGACCTGTATGCTCCCTTGGATAACCGCTTAGACAGGGCCTTTAGCGTTTTTTACGTAGGCATAAATGTGGGAGCGTTTTTCTCACCGTTAATTTGTGGCTCTTTAGGTGAGATCTATGGGTGGCGTTATGGTTTCGATGCGGCCGGTGTAGGGATGGTAATCGGGCTGCTGATATATCTTTTCGGGCAAAAATGGCTTGCCCCAGAAACAGTCATCAGGCAACTAAAGGTTGAAGCCGAAACCTATAAAACTCAGAGGCGGCTCGAAAGAGACAAGCTTTTGGGCCTCTTGGCCATTGGTCTAGTAACAGTAGCCTTTTGGTCGGCTTACGAACAGCAGGGTAATACTCTGGCGCTTTGGGCAGATGCGTGCACAGAACGGCGAATACTTGGCTGGGAACTTCCGGCCACCTGGTTTCAGGCGCTGAATCCAGCCTTTATTTTGTTATTTACACCTCTTGTAACCGGTTTCTGGAAGTGGCAGTCGAGGAGACATCGAGAACCTTCAGCAATATTGAAAATGGCGATAGGCTGCTTTTTATTGGCCATTGGATTCATCATCATGATCCCGGCGGCGTGGCTATACGAGGTTGACAGATCGCCGGTAGGTATCTCGTGGCTAATTTCATTTAACCTTGTTGCTACGATTGGTGAATTGTACCTGGCGCCAATCGGGCTTTCGTTGGTCACCAAAATGTCTCCAAAACGAATGGTTTCGATGATGATGGGAATCTGGTTCCTTTCGTCGTTTGCCGGGAACTTTGCAGCGGGGTTCCTCGGTCATTTCTGGGATGAAATGGCAAAAGAAACCTTTTTCCTAATGATTGCCACGATTGCCTTTGCGGCAGGATTATTAATGCTCTTAATCCTCAAACGCTTGAAACAGGTGGTGGAGAGGGAAGATCCGATTGTTGATCCTATAAATATCCAAACATGATATATGTAGTAAAATTTGGAAAGGTATGAAACCCGAATGAAAAGAATTGGGGTCTGGTTAATAGGGGCTTTGGGATCCATTTCTGTTACCGTGATGTTGGGCGCGATCCTCTTGCGAAAAGGTCTAAGCCCCATGACAGGTATGATAACCGCAAGTGAACCCTTCAGCGAACTGGGTCTTTTCCCTGTGGAGGCAATGGAGTTTGGTGGTTGCGACATCCGTTCCGGAAGAATAACCGAAATCGCAAATGATCTCATCAGGAAGACAGGAGGAATTGACACCTCAATTTTAGGAAACATTGAGCGAGAACTTGACCTGATTCAACGTAACATATGCCGAGGGACATCGTTTAATTGCGGTAAAGCCATAGAAGGACTCTCTTCAATTTCAAACGCAAATTGTAATTGTGTTCGGGAAGAGATTGATGAAATCGTTAGACAGATAAATTCTTTCAAGGAATCTAACGAGCTGGACAAGGTTGTGATGGTAAATCTGGCTTCTACAGAACCTCCTCTCGAATTAACGGATGTCCACTATGACCCCGCTGCTTTGGAATATTGTCTCGACAAAAACCTGACTGATTGTCTTCGAGCCAGTACGATATATACCATTGCGGCAATAATGTCGGGATGTGCTTATATAAACTTCACGCCATCAAACGGGGCTCTTTTTCCTTCTCTCGTCAAACTTGCCGAGCGCAAGGGCATACCTGTAATGGGGAATGATGGCAAAACTGGTGAGACGCTGGTCAAATCAGCATTGGCCCCGATGTTCAAATACAGAAATCTTGAAATATTAAGTTGGGAAGGCTTCAATATTCTGGGCAATATGGATGGCCAAATACTCGATTGTGAGGAAAACAGGGAATCCAAAATCAGGAGCAAAGACTCAGTGCTTGGAAAAATCCTGGGTTACTCACCCCATTCTCAGGTACACATAAACTACGTGCCTTCTCTGGATGACCGGAAAACAGCCTGGGACTTTGTTCACTTTAAAGGTTTTCTTGGCGCCAAAATGTCGTTGCAATTCATTTGGGAAGGCTACGATTCAATACTGGCAGCGCCATTGGTTTTGGACCTCGTGCGTTTCGCGGAACTCGCCCACACAAGAGGAGATGGTGGGCTGATGCCTCACCTTGCTTCATATTTCAAGGACCCGATTGGGGTAGACGAGCATAGCCTCCATACACAGTTTCAAATGCTTTTAGAGTATGCTGGGAATCCGGGAAAAACAAGGAACAAAACGTAACATGCAGGACGTTCGATTCTCATTCAGTTGCAACGCTTTTGTACGGTACCCTATTAATGAGGCGCTAAAGAAAATAGCAGAGATCGGATATGAGGGGGTCGAACTACTGGCTGACGCTCCCCACCTGTATGCTGATTCATTGTCAGCCGATGAGCTTGAAAGGCTGAGGGCGGAAATCGAGGGAACAGGACTTAAGGTGGCCAATATTAACGCCAATACAGCCATGGGATATTACGGCAGGGATTTCTGGGAGCCTCTTTTCGAGCCATCACTTGCCAATCCCGACCGGGATTTGAGGCGCTGGAGGCTTGATTATTCCAGGAAGTGCGTAGACTTGGCGAATTTTGTGGGGTCTCCTTGTGTGAGTGTCACCTCAGGACGATGCGTTCCTGATGTTGAACCCAAAACTTCCATGACTTATCTTAGCGAATCCTTGATGGAACTTGTAGAATACGCGGAAAGAAAGTCAGTCTGTATCGGCATAGAATATGAACCCGGTCTACTGGTTGAATGTTACCATGAACTAGCGCAGCTTCTGGAAGACGTCAAATCTCCATACCTCGGCGCAAATCTTGACCTTGGCCACAGCCACGTGCTGGGCGAAGACCCGAAAATGGTTGTGTCAGCCCTGGCTGAAAAATTATTTCATATTCACATTGAAGATATAAGAGCCAGGAAACACTATCATCTCATACCCGGACAAGGAGACATGAACTTTGTAGAACTCTTAACAATCCTGAAAGGTAATGATTACAAAGGATTTGTTACGGTGGAACTCTACACGTATACGGATCGACCGTCTGAAGCTGCCCGTCATGCCTTCGAATTCCTGAGCGGCATTCAGGTCGGCGGGTAAACTTAAAAAGCCTGCGCTGAAAAAACTGGCACGAAAGGTAAGAAACTAATGAAATTTGCTTTTAGCTCTAATGCGTTCCTTCGATATGACCTTCTGGAGACTATCAAGATCATTTCCAGTTTGGGCTATGAAGGGATAGAAATTATGGCCGACGTGCCGCATGCCTTTCCAGTTCGATTAACAGATAGTGACATTGATAAAATCCGCAACGCCCTCTCTGAGAGTCGGCTTACCATATCTAATATAAACGCTTTCATGCACCATGCTGATGGAGACACCTATCACCCGTCATGGATCGAGAAAGACCCGGCCTTAAGGGAAAAACGCATAGATTATACCCTTCGGTGTATAGATCTTGCCGAAAAACTTGGGGCGCGAAGCCTGTCTACAGAACCTGGAGGCCCTTTAGACGGTATGAGTAGGGAGGAAGCTCTTAATCTCTTTAGAGATGGGTTGATGGCAGTCGAAGATCGGGCCCGTGAAAAGGGGATAAAGGTATTAATTGAGCCTGAACCTGGGCTGTTGGTAGAAAATAGCGCCCAGTTCCTTGATCTTTTTCAGGGCCTGGATCCGCAAGTTTTCGGAATCAACTTTGATGTTGGCCATTTCTATTGTGTGAATGAAAACCCAATTCAGTTAATCCACAGCATGAAGGACTGCATCCACCATTTTCATCTTGAAGACATTGCGGTGACAAGAGAACATCATCATCTCATGCTGGGGCACGGCGCAATCGATCTGGGCGCTGTACTAAAGGCCATTGAGGAAACCGGCTACAATGGTTTTGTCACGGTCGAGCTTTACACTTACGAGCACGCTCCTAAAGACGCTGCGATTGGCGCAATAACTTATCTTGAGGAATGGAGAAAAAAGAATTTGCCACAAGCCTAAGACCTCCGTAAAGTCACATCCAAACCAAATACTACCAACGGGTCTTCCGTCACTGTCAGGCAAGGGTTGTTATAACTTGGCGTTCAGGCCCATCTTTTTATTTGTGACCGGTTTAAATCTGTGTGGTTCGTAGAACTCCTGTCCACTGGCTTAAGGGACCTTTAAACAACATGCTTCCTTTCTCCATTATGGCCACATGAGTAACGAACGGCCATATCTCATCAAAATCGTGAGTCACGTAAATCAGATTGGTCCCCTGGTCCACTATCTTCTTGACAGCTTCCCATACATTTCGCTTTGCGTTACGGTCAAGACCGGTAGTTGGCTCGTCCAGAATCAGGATCTCAGGAGCGTTCACCAGAGCTCTCATTATCAGTAACATCCGAATTTGGCCATAGGAGAGGGTATGAACCTGACGTGTTTCGATCCACCCTAAGCCAAACTGGTTGAACCACGATTGAGCCGTCACAATCTCCTCTCTGGTAGGAGCGTGCGCAAGGCCAATACTGCCATGGAACCCGGAAACAACCATTTCCATGGACGTTTGGTTCAGCATGTGTTCGGCCTGAAAGTCCGGGGTTACCAGACTGATGCGCCGTCTGATTTCATCAATAGTTTGAAGACAATCCATGCCAAATCTCTTGATAATGCCTCCCCATACCGGTCTTTCCTCGCCTACTACCAGTTTAAGTAGTGTGGTTTTCCCAGACCCGTTTTGTCCCAACAAAGCCCAGTTTTCGCCACGTTTAACAGTCCAGTTTATGTTTTTAAGGATCAAAGACCCTCCTGTCGAAATGTCAACTTTTTCAATTTCGAGCAAGGTGTCCTGACCGTTATCACCAAATTCCTGCCTGTCAGTGTCTTTAGAGGTCTTTTCCTGTTCCGTCGCAGGTTCGGTTCGGGTGACTGATAATCTTTCGGATAGGGCATGGCGCTTTACAATTCTGCCGGATTCAAGAGTCAGCAAATTGGTAATTGCGGGAGGAACCTCTTCTGTGCCATGGGCAGCGAAAATTATCTGAGTTCCTTGATCAGCGACCGTCTGAATAAGACTCAGGACTCTGTCTTTTGAGTTGCGATCCAATCCGGCGCAGAGTTCGTCAATGAAAAGAATTTCCGGCTTGTGAACCAGGGCCCTGGCGACTAAAATCTTCTTGGCCTCCCCGAACGACATTGTCAGGATTCGGCGAACCGACAGGTCTTCCAGGTCAAGCATTTCCAGAACTTCATGGGCACGGTTGAGCATCGCGTTCGTGGGCTCTTCGTAAAGAAAGGCCGTCCTTTGGAAACCGGTACAAACAATTTCCAGGCCCGTAAGGTTCCATCCGTTAATTCTGTAACGATCAAGGAGATCCGAAGAAACAGAGCCGGTTTTTTCATGAAATCCAATTGGACCGACCTGAGGTTTGCCGTTCAAATGATAAAGACGTTGCCCGCCCTCTGGAGCCGGCCAGATGTCCCCCCGTACCAGGCTCAAGAAGGTCGTTTTGCCTGCGCCGTTGTGTCCCAATATGGCCCAGTTCTCTGCCGAGTTTAATGACCAATTTATATCTGACAATATGTATGTGTCCCCGATTCTTACAGACACCCCAATCAATTCAACAAGGACTTTCGAATTCATTATAGCCTTTCCGTATGGCAAAACACGTTTGCGCATTGTGTCCAGCGAATATGTTTTGCGCGCAGCATCGATGAGCGAACACAAAAATGAGTGTTCCCACAATCCAAGTTCCATATTCCAAGGTTCCAACGAAAAAATCAAGAAAGCCCAATCTACCGAAAAGGCAAAGAATTTGTGAGCTAGTTGTGGTTGATCATTTTCATACCGGTGAGTTATAATCAAAAACCTAAAGGATTTTTGGACCTGAAAACCGGTTTAGATGTTTGGTATACCGGCGGGCACAAAGTCAAATCGAGAAGGACACAAAAAATGAAAGCTATGCAGGCAAGCTTGGTAGAAGAAGTTAAAGTAGGCGCTGTGCCTTACAAGGGGTTATCTTCAAACGCCAAAGACGTAGTTGTCCAATGGCTGTCAAAGGTCGGTCGGGACGCGCAAGGGGCCCCAACGTATGGTCTCAGATTGTTTACGGTAGGCCCTGATGGTGAAATTCCCACTCACAACCATGCTTACGAACAGACAATGTACATAATTTCGGGCCAGTTTGAATGTTGGGCCGCGGACCCGAACACCGATGAAATTTTAAACAAACGGATTTGTGGCGCAGGCGATATGGTGTACGTTCCGGGTATGGAACCACATGGGATGCGGAACACCAGCGCAGCGGAACCAGGTCAGTTCCTCTGTTGCATCTGCACTTTGGGGGTTTAACGGTGGAGACCAAAGTTGATCATTTGGTCATCTATGGAGCCAAGTGGTGCCCCGACGCCAGGAGGGCCAGACAATTCCTGGAGGAACGTGGAATCCACTATGAATGGCACGACATCGATGAAGAAGAGGGGGCGAGGGACTTGGTCATCAAGGTTAATGGCAGATTTGTCATTCCAACTTTGCTTTTCCCTGATGGCACAAAGATGACCGAGCCATCCAACGAACAACTCATTGAAAAGCTCGGAGCATGACCCGATCTCCGGTCCAGAAAGCCCAACAATCTTTTAAAATAATCAGGGAGGCTGTAAAATCTTTTGTGTAAATGGCCAAATTGGGTTTAAATCCGACACAAAGGAGCAAGAAGATGGCCATTACCGAGGAACTACTTGATGAACTGATCAGAGATTACAAGAAACCGGAAGATTTAATAGGAGAAAGCGGTCTGCTAAAGCAACTTACCAAGCGCCTGTTGGAACGAGCGATGCAGGCTGAGATGAGCGAACATC
>JAMCYH010000201.1:2748-4288 GCA_023474025.1 Deltaproteobacteria bacterium | reverse complement strand
GCGCTCTTGGGTCATCGGCAGTAGAGAAACCCTTCTCGAATTCAAGAGGAACACCTGTTTTTTGAGCGAGCAGTTTTACCGCTTCGACAAAGGACAGGTTCTCAATTCGCATGATAAAATTGAAAACACTTCCCCCTACCGCACAACCGAAACAATGGAAAATACCTTTCTGAGGTGACACGTAGAAGGATGGATCCTTGTCACCGTGAAACGGACAAATTCCTCTATAATCCTTGCCGGCTTTTCTGAGTTCGACATAATCGGAGATTGTACGAACTATGTCGGCAGCCATTGCGATTTCAGCGATCTTGGATTCCGGAATCCTCATTTTTTTTACTCCGGTCTCAAATCCACTATCGTTGCGCCGGCGCCGCCTTCTTGTGGAAGCCCCTCTCTAGAGCCCAAAACCAGCGCGTGATCAGATAAATATTCGGTAATGGCCTTTCTCAGTCGGCCGGTGCCCTTACCGTGAACAATCCGCAGTGAGGTCAAGCCGCTTAGGATTGCGTTATCTATAGCTTTCTCAACAATTGGGAGGGCTTCATCTACGCGCATTCCGATCACGTGGACCTCCCATCCGTGGGTAGCAAGTGGGATATCTACTCCAAGAAAGGATTTTTTTGAAGAGTTTTTTTTGCTATCAGAAATTTTAATTGGAGTCAAGTCGTCCGGGTCTACTCTGACAGTAATGTTTCCCACTCTTACATCGACTTTCCCTCTTTCAGGAGAAAACAGTACTGTGCCCTGCTTGCCCAGTGAATTGATTCTTACTGGGCTTCCCTGCTCAAGAACACTTTTTGGCTTGGTCAACGGTACATCTAGTTTCCTGACGAATTCCTGTTTGATTTCCGCGATCTTGTCGTGAACTTCTTTTCCGGATCTTAGCTGACCTGATTTCAAAGAATGTCTGAGGCTCGAAAGTTCCTTCTCGGCGTGTTTCATCAATTCAGCGGCCTCTTTTCTGAAGTTTTCCACGAGATCTGTCCGCTCTTGACGTGTTTCAGCAAGCTCCCGGTTAAGGGTGGCCTTCAGGAATTCTATTTCCTCACGTGTTTTGTTTAGTGACTCCAGTTTTTCTTTCAAACTGGCCATTAATGCCACACTACCGCCTACGGCAGCATCCGCGTACCGCCTGGCGCTACTTATTACAGAGACCGGAAGCCCCACAGTTTCCGCAGTTGTGATAGCGTGACTTTCCCCCGGCAAGTCGTACAAAAGCCGGAACGTGGGTTTTAACGTGACCGGATGGAATTCAGCGCTAACATTCTTGGTATCGGTTTTTGATAAGGCGTAAGCCTTCAATTGTGTAAGGTGTGTAGTGACGACTACGTGAGCCCGTTTCGATTTGATGTCGTCTATGATAGCCATTGCCAGGGCTGCTCCTTCGTCCGGGTCCGTAAATCCCCCAAGTTCGTCCAAAAGGACAAGGTCCCCTTCCCTGACAAGCTCCAGAATGGCCTTTATCCTGATCAGGTGGCCCGAAAAAGAAGATATTCTTCCTCGTATGTCCTGTTCGTCGACCCACGTATTGTAAATTTCA
>JAMCYH010000201.1:0-2738 GCA_023474025.1 Deltaproteobacteria bacterium | reverse complement strand
TCCTGTTCGTCGCCTATGTCAACCATGATACGAGAGAATAATTTGATCTTGGACCCTTCCCTGATGGGCGGTAATATGCCGCATCTTGTCATCAGAGGGAACAAACCTGCTATTTTTAGGGCGACCGTTTTCCCACCCATATTCGGACCACTGATTATTGTGACGAGAGTATCAGAGTCCTGTATTACATCCATCGGAACTACATTTACATCGTCTGCGGCCACTAAAAGTGGGTGCCTTGCTCCGAGAATGCTGAAACCTTCCTCAGAGAGTTCTGGAGAATGACAGTCCATATAGATCGCATATTCTCCTCTGGCCTGAAAACCGTCCAGATCAATCATTACGTTATAATTTTCGATTAAATGTTCAAGCGAAGCTCTAATTTCCTCTGTAAGCCGTTTAAATACCTGTAACACTGCTTCTCGCTCCTCATCAGCCAGGGATGCCATGCGATTGTTCTGTTCCACTACATCGAAAGGCTCCACGTACACAGAGGCTCCCGACCGTGAATGATCATGGACAATTCCATTCATCACACCCTTGAACTCAGGACGAAGCAAGATGACGTACCTGTCATTCCGAACGGTCACATAGTCTTCCTGGACGACTCTAGCCAGGTCTTGGTCTTTTATTATTTTCTCGAGCTTTTTGTGAATTCTCCCCCTTAGAGCAAGAGTTTCCTGACCAATTCGAATTAACTCAGGGCTGGCGTTGGGCTTCACAACACCATTTTCATCAAGTGTTCTTTTTAGGGAAGCCTTAAGCTGGCCCAACGAGGTCAAACGACCAATGTACTGTTTCAGGATTCCAAATCTGTCGTCGAGATCTTCGAGCTTCCTTTTAACTGAGGAAACAATCTCAAGCATTTCGCGTATGCCAAGAACTTCCTCTGGATCGAGAACATAGTTAAGACCAGCCAAACTGTCGAATATCCCGCCAAGTGGAGCCAATCCTGAGAGATTAAATTCCCCGTGAAGTTTAAGGAATTCCCTCATCTCCACTGTAAGATACAGATTCCTGGTCACGATTGACTGGTCAATTTCTGGGAAAGCTTCGAGAATGGCAAGTTTACCCGGTACAGACCTGGCGTGGCCAGCTACTTCTTGCAGTACGACCGGTAACTCCAACGCAGTTGTACAGTCATTAATGACATCTGACATATTTTCCTCAACAATTTGCCCGCGATGAATAGCTAGGTTTGGTAGGTTGCTGGAAGACTGTGTGTTACAAAATCAATAATTCCTTGTAAGATCGCAAACACCATCTTTATACTACAGGCGCACGGGGATCCCTTCGTGAGCCAAATACTCTTTCAGCTTTTTTATGGGAATTTCCCTGTAGTGAAATATGGAAGCCGCCAACGCAGCGTCTGCGCCACCCTTGATTATAGCGTCCCGAAGATGTTCGGCCTTTCCGGCTCCACCAGAAGCTATTACGGGAATACCGACGATATCGGTTACGGCCCTGGTCATTGGTATGTCATAACCATCCTTCGTTCCATCAGCGTCCATGCTAGTGAGAAGGATTTCTCCAGCTCCAAGGGATTCAACTTTGGTCGACCACTCCAATAAGTCGATTCCCGTCATGGTTCGGCCACCATGAATGGATATCTCGAAACCTGACGGTGTAGCGCCGGTCTTTTTCCCATCGATTGCAACTACAATACACTGGCTACCGAACATTAACGATGATTCGCGAATAATATCGGGACTATTTACAGCCGCGGTATTCAAGGAAACCTTGTCGGCCCCGGCATTGAGCAGTCGCCTGATGTCAGTAGTGGTTCTTACTCCCCCTCCTACCGTTAGCGGCATAAAAACCTGTTCCGCAGTTCTTGACACTACATCGAGTATTATGTCTCTTTTCTCGTGAGAGGCGGTTATATCAAGAAAGACGAGCTCATCTGCGCCTTCTTCATCGTAAAATCGGGCATTCTCGACTGGATCACCGGCGTCCTGAAGATTGACGAAATTAACGCCCTTGACCACTCTTCCCTGATTCACATCAAGACATGGTATTATTCTCTTGGCTAACATAACGGATTCTCTGTCACTAATATAGCGTCCTGAAGATTGATCGCCCCTTCATATAGGGCCCGGCCTATAATGATACCCGCAACTCCATCTTTTTCAAGGGTTAAAGCTCTTTTTACATCATCAAGCGTACTGACCCCGCCAGAAAGGATAACCCGCGTTTTGACGGTTTTAGCGAATGCCTGAGTAGAGGCGAAGTTCGGCCCTACCATCATTCCATCACGCTCGATGTCAGTGTATATGAACGAAGCAGGGGCATAGGGATCGAATTTTGAAGCCAACTCGCCGGCGTCCAGTTCCGTGGACTCCGTCCATCCCTGGACAGCGACCCTTCCCGATCGGGCGTCAATACCAATGGCGATTTGACCCGCAAGTTGCTTGAGCATATCAATAGCGTTTCCGGGATCCTTTACCGCTATTGTACCCAGGATGATAATACTTACTCCAATATCCAGGTACATCTTCGCCGTCGTCTTGTCCCTAACGCCGCCACCGAGCTCGAGAGGGACCCGGACTTTTGTTGCGATTTCTTTGATTACTCCAAGATTAACGGGCTTCCCATCCACCGAGCCATTCAGGTCCACCAGATGGATCATTTTGGCGCCCATATCTTCCCAAATCAAAGCCTGTTCGACAGGGCTTTCGTTGAAGACCGTTGACATATCCATTCTGCCCTGTTTTAGGCGGACACATTTGCCATCTTTG
>JAMCYH010000090.1 GCA_023474025.1 Deltaproteobacteria bacterium | reverse complement strand
AATAATGCTGACTTTTCGCTAACTTTAATTTGAGACACTACATGTAACCTCTGTAACGCAGATTCTACAGAATCGTACAGCCAGAGAATAATGTGTGTTCCCGCAGGTCTTGCAGGTGAGGTGTTCCGAATGTTAACGGAATCGCTGAGCCAGAAATGTGAAGATTAAAAAGCATTAACGGTCTGGCATTAGTGACAACGGTTAGTTCTTTATTATTGATAAAACAGAAACGGGCCAGTTCACCGCGCGACTGCCTTTATGGTATCAAAAAGAGCACTCGTCGGTTTGGCACTTAACCGCTAACGAGTACTCTTTATCATTGGACTAAATTGTCTATTATTTCTTCCGAAAATCTAATCCTACCAACGATTTTATATATCGCTCTCTTTCCACCTGCCAAGATGGGAGTATATCTTTAGCTGACGTCGGCTCTCCGCAGAACTCACAGTAGCGGGCATTCCGATCATTCTCATGGCCGGATTGGCATTTATTTATGCCATCAGTTAATTTGGAATAAACAATGCGCAATATTCCTCTGGTCGTGAAATGGGTCACCTGTGTACCACAAATTTTGCAGTACCGCGCAGCGGGTGAAAAATGCGTGTTCCCGCAGGTCTTACAGGTAGGGAGGGGTTTTGATTTATATAGGTCAAGCCGCTTAAGGTTGTTGACTCTTTTAAACAAATCATAACTTGTAACCAAAAATTGTCCAGTGAGGCCGGTTATGAATAGAAGAAGATGAAGCCGACGAATTCGCACGCCGCTTGCTTATGCCGGAGAATCTTGTACTCCAATGCAATTTCATTGATACCCAAAAAATCAATCTTAACCGTGTTGCGTAGTCCGGTCAATTCCAGCAGGGTATCCGCCAGAAAACCGACATACTAGTCCGGAGTAATTCAGTCACCTCAGGAATGACATGAATATAACAAAATTATTTGCTCGTGTCATCACCTTCTTTCGGGTGTTTCTTACAGAAGTTCCTGAAGTGTTCAACAACAAGAACCGTTCCCCTAGCCGTCGGGGTTGTGGAGAGTGTGGACAAGCTCTTTTAAGGAATACCTCAAATGGCTTGTCCAAGCTTTGTGGATAACCCGACAGGATTATTTGACTTCAGAAAAAGGGTTACCCACAAAGCGGCACTATCCACAACCTTAACTTGATTAAGAAATGGACGGTTTAAATCAGTTGCACAGATCTCGCTATTTTAACAAAGCTTCTCGACATCTACCTATTAGACCTTCAAGTAGGATATCTTCCAAATCCGGGGGATCATTTTTAATAATATAGCTAATGTCGGCGATCTCCTTTGCAGTAATTTGACCCAGATGCAGCATAGCTTCGAGCTTAGATGATGGATGTTTTCCAAGATAGACAACCAATTTTGTTGATACTTTCCATTTATCCCTAACCCGTTTTTCCAGATAGGCATAATCGTACCAACCTTTTATTTTCCATCTTATGAACAAGTTTATGCCTCCTTGTAAGATTGGTTGGTAGGCACTACATTAGTGGGGTTCTGGTTACCAGGTTCATCCTTTTAGATATGGAAGTGGCATGCCTGGGACATGTCTATCCAACTTATTTTTAGGAGAGAGATTCCAGGTTGTTATCCTTCCGTTTGGAATCGCCTTTGGGTTCAAAGCGATAGGAATTATGGATTACCCGGTCAAGAATCGCGTCGGCAATCGTGCTGTCTTCAAAGAGACCGTGCCAATCAGCGACCGGTAACTGCGTGGCGATTATTGTACTTTTAGCTCCAAATCTGTCTTCAATGACTTCCAGGAGATCCCGGCTGGATACAGGGTCAAGAATTGCCATGCCAAAGTCATCGAGAATGATTAAATCTGTCTTCTTGAGTTCGCGCATTAGTTTGTTGTATGAGCCATCACCATGTCCAATTGCTAAATCAGTCAGCAGACGGTTAACCCGGTAATATTTCACCTTGAAACCCTGGCGGCAGGCAGCATTGCCAAAAGCTGATGTCAGAAAAGTTTTTCCTGTGCCTGTGGAGCCGGTAATGATAAGATTGCGACCATCTTTCACCCAAGCGCAGTCGGCCAGTCGCGCAACCATGTTCTTATCCAAATTGTGTTTGGGACTGTAATCGAGGTCCTCCAGACAAGCATTACGAATCCGGAGGTCGGCCATCTTCAAGAGGCGTTGCAGCTGATTGTTCTTGCGAGCTGTCCATTCGGAATCGACCAGCATCCCAAACCGTTCATCAAAGCTTAGAGAACTCGTGGGAGTATGCTAATTGGCGGCGATATTCCCTGGCCATTGCGGAAAGCCTCATGCCGGAGAGTTTGTCCGCAGTCTGGTTATTAAGCATAGATAATGCCCTCCTGTCTTATTGGTAATATTGGTTACCCCTGATGTTTTCGTGGATGGGTAGCGCCTTTTGGGCTGGCGGCTGTGCTGTAGGAATTAGATCCTGCCCGTTTTTCAGGATATTGCGCAAGGTGGTGTAGGAAAATGAATTAATGCTCCGGGCTTTCGCGCAGGCCCGTTCCAAGCGCTCGTCGCTATACTTTTTAGACAGTTGCAGTACTCCCATACAAGACTTATAGGCTTGTTCTTCCACGCTCTGGGCGGTCAATATCGTGTCGACAACATAAGCGGTGTTCTCGCCAATTTTAGCAGCCCAGGCCCGGTAACGGGCCCCGTTGAACTGAGTTGACTCCCAATATTTGCGGTGGTTCTCCGGCATATGTTCCACGTTAGTCACATACCGGCTTCCAGTGTAGTGACGAGGATGCGTCGTAATCCTCTCGCGGTTGTTGTTAATAATTTCAATCGTCGTGGAGGTGGCACGAATAGTAACTTGCTGACGGTAATAGGTGTAAAAGACCGAATAATAGAAACCGTCGTACTCGACATGGTAATTATCTGGGACAGTGCGGACCTTAAAATCCGCCTGTTCAAAGGGGACAGCAGGTAAGGGACGAAGAACTACTGAATCAACTTCATGAAAGATGCTGTCGCGTGAGCCGGGGCGTTTTTGGTAAGGTTGCCGGCAAAGGGTCCGGAGCCTGTCTATGATGGCCTTGTTCAGTTCTTCAAAGCTAAAGAATAGTTGATTGCGCAGCCAGCCGAGAAGCCAGGTTTCCAACCACCCGACACTCTCTTCGACCACTGGCTTGTCCTGTGGAGCCCTCACTCGTGCGGGAATAACGGCAACTTCGTAATACTTGGCCCATTCCCAATAGGCCGGGTTAATTACAGGATCATAATATTGGGGCTTAGATATAGCAGTTTTACAGTTGTCGGGAACGACGATCCTGGGGATACCTTGGTAATATTGGAGGGCGCGGGCATGGGTCAACAGCCACTTGTCCAGTTTTTCATCAGGAAAGGCCTCCACATACGGATAGCCGCTGTTTCCTAAAGCGGCGACAAAGAAATGGGCAGTAAACAGTTCTCCGGTTTCCGGATTGACAACGACGGCAAGGGTATCTCCCATCCAATCGACATAAAGGGCTTTGCCAGGTTCCCGTTCCTGGTGCATAGTAACTCGTTTACCGGTATGATTCTGCCAGCGGTTAAACCGCTCACAGAATTGGCTATACTCCAAGCCGTCATGATGTTGTTCTTTGTATTCTGTCCAAAGGAATCTTAGGTTTAAATTAGGCCGCTTCTTAATTTCGTTGAAAATGTATTCGTAGTCCGGCTCCGGTTTAGCATACTTTTTGGCTGCCGCCGGGTACAGCAATGCCGTGATTTCTTCAGTGGTCAATGGATTGAGCTTTTTCGAAGGTAAGGACCAGCTTCTCTACATCGTTTCAGGACCTCACCAACAGTTGACCGGGCACAATTGGCACTCTCTTTGATCTTGGTCTGGGGATACCCCATTTCGGACAACCTGAGGATTTCAAGAATCTTCATCGGACTTTCACACCTCACTTACTCGACCTCCTTACAACAGTTACAAAACAATTGTAAGGGGATTTGTTCCTGAGGTGACTGAATCGCTCCGGATTAATCTGTCTGAATTGGCCGGATCAACGTGACTGAATCAGACCGGAATGGGTTGACTGAATCAGGGCAGATTGACCTGACTGAATTGCTCCGGAATTATGTGACTGAACCGGTCCAGAACAGTCTGTCGGGATTGACCGGACTAGCCTGACTGAATCGGTCCGGAATATGCAGTGTTGCTAGCTATAAGTAATTCGACAAATACATGGTTTCTTATGAGTTTTTGGAAAAGTCGTTAAATAAAACCGGTAGAGTTCTTTACTCTACCGAAATAATTAAAAAAGGAAAACCAGACTCAACTAAAAAACTCT
>JAMCYH010000340.1:2633-4290 GCA_023474025.1 Deltaproteobacteria bacterium | reverse complement strand
ATAGGATTGGACATGGTAGTCGATATGGACATCCCGAAGAAACCTTCGTTTAAGGTATTTAGATCAAGAACCTATCTGATGTGCTTTCGACGAGAAATCGCTTTTTAGCGATCAAGGTTATTGAACAGTCCCAGAGATTGAAAGCATATTTCTTATAGCGGCCTCAAGTGTAGGCAGATCACGATCAACAATATTCCAAACCCGGAGAATGCTTATCCCGAGGTAGTCGCGAACAAGGACATTTCTGAACCCTGCTATAACGAACCATGAAATAAAAACGGAGGACTGCATTTTGTCCTTCGTTGCGCATAAGTAATGTTATATGCAATAGTTCTAGAATGAGGCTTCCAGTTTGAACTCCGTTCCCCAAATGGGATCGATCATCTTGCCTGGGTTCACATGAAAACTGTTGGCCCAGTTGCCAAGGTCTGGTCTTCCCCAATTTGGTTGATCTTTGTCTATACATGCGTAGCTGAACCATCTTCCCGGCACCCAGTAACCAATGGTGGTCCTGGTTGTAAGACCCTCGAGAAGTTTCCAGTCAAACCCACAGTCTATTTCCCACCCCAAGGATGTATCAGGAATTGTTGGAATCGGAATAGATCGCACTGAGTTGAATCCTTTAATATATACAGTACTCCCCGAGAATGGGGCTCCGGCCGGCCCCGGGTTTGGCAGAAGGCAACCCCAGACATCGCCACTCTTTGAAAACCTCTCCGCCCATGCGAAGCTGCCGTACATATTAAGGTTGGCCGCCAAGGCGTAATCGAACCTTGTTCCGTATACTGTCGCATCCTGGACAAAGCCTTCACCAGTGTCGCGGGCAAAACTTGCGCCCATACCGTAGCCGTAGATCATAAGGTAACTGTATGGTCTGAACACGGTTACGTTAGACCAGGTGTCCGACTGTTTACCTCCAAGAACCTGGACCCTGTATATTCCTCCGTTTACCTGAGTATAACGGTAATCATCCCCTGTGAACCAGGCTCCAATAAACGACACTTTTACCGGTCCTGACATGGCGCCAAACTCTATAGCGCCTGAATCGTGTTGCGTATTTAGCGTGGGGAAGGCCTGATTACGATCAAAGCTGTTCGCTGGAAGGCCACCGCTTCTTTTTTCTGTAATACGATCATAATCGTATTCAGTATTAAGAAAGAATCGTCCATTGTTGTACTTAAAATACAGGGATCCCCACTGCTCCCCAACATCTCTCGCCTGGACACCTCTTGTTCCGGCGACCCCTGTATTGGGATTTGCCAAAACACCCTCACCACCAAAATGCCTGAACATCCAGCTACAGAAAAAACCAGTTGAAATATTGCCCGTATGGAGCTTGACACGTGGGAAAATAAAGTCAAAAGCTCGAGAGTTGTTTTTATCAGGACGCTCGTTGTACCACACAGCGTTATTACCGTAATCGTCGGTGGCATAACCGCGACGGGCTACATATACAGACGCTCCCAATTCAAATGGCCCATATGGGGCCACCACACCTATAGATTCCAATGACCTGTTATCTGACCCATCGTATTGGAGCCCCATACCGAATTCAGCCGGTCTCTTGCCAAGATGAATCCTGGCGCCAAACTCTATAGCGCCTGAATCGTGTTGCGTATTTAGCGTGGGGAAGGCCTGATTACGATCAAAGCTGTTC
>JAMCYH010000340.1:0-2623 GCA_023474025.1 Deltaproteobacteria bacterium | reverse complement strand
CTGACCCATCGTATTGGAGCCCCATACCGAATTCAGCCGGTCTCTTGCCAAGATGAATCCTGGCCCACGGCAGGTGCATAGTTAGATAGAGCGTCCTCCAGTAACCTGGAGATATGGACCTCTGGACACCAGGCGAATCCTGGTCCAGAAGTCCGGATGAGACCATGAGTCCAGATGAAGTGCTGTAGTTAGGTCCAGTCCATGACCCGATGAAATAGTTACCACTTATTTTCAGCGCCTCGTTAATCTTTATCTTCATGTCTGTAGACATATAAACGATGTTCCACTGAGCATCAGATCCTGAAACTATTGACTCACCGCCTGCAAGAGCCGTCGCAGTGCCACCCATAGCAGCCGGGCTGATAGTCCAAGCCCCTTTTGGGGTAACTCCACTTGCAACACCTGTAACATTCGCGTTGTGGTACCCACCAACATAGAAGTTGTAGGGGGCAAAAAAACCCAGCTCCTGTCCCGTAACCAGGGTGTTAGGGGTTACAGGCGCTAATGGCGCCACTGGCGCCGTATTTGGGCTGTATTTGACCAGGTTGTTGCCGCTTAACACGTTAGAACCGTCAACAGGCACTCCTGACACTTGGGCTTGATCATAAGCGCCAAAGAATCCATTGCTACCGGTCTGGCTTCTGACTTCATACTGCCATGTAAAAACTCCACTCATCGAGAACTCCCAGGCGCTTGCAGGTCCTGCTAGCACTACTATAGAAAGCCCAAGGAGAAGAGCAATGGTTAACAATCTACGGGAATACATAAGAATGCTTCCTCTTTAGAATAAACAGGGGCGGACACCTTCCACCCGAGAAGTTGACATTTGAACGTCGAGTTTACCTCTGATGGAAACTACAGTTTGGTAGTTTCATCTTGAGGTGGATTAAGATTTTTTGTCTCACGGGGTTGTATTATTTTGAGATTATTATAAAAGAAATACTATGTCAATGAAAAAAACATGAAAAAAACTTAATTAAAATAATAGGTAATACGCTCTTGTAACTTTTTGGTTACGATCCAGGCACATGGCGACATTCACGCAGGATCGTGAGGAATAGGCGGGCGCCCCAAACTTGACACAAGCGTCACGATTGGGTTAGATTAACAAATTACTGATGGAGGGATGGCCGAGTGGTTTAAGGCGGCGGTCTTGAAAACCGTTGATCCAAAAGATCCGGGGGTTCGAATCCCTCTCCCTCCGCCACTCATACAACCGACATTAACTAGCCCCTGCCTAAAACTTTCTCTTTCGTGGCACATATAGATTGCGGATTGCCTCAAATTTACCGAGGCATCGGATTACCCGGAATACGGATGGAAAGATTTTCTAGGCCGAAATGTGTTCCGGTCCATGCGGGGGTGGGTCACTGATATCAGTGGGGGCGCTGTCAGGGAACTGGTTTTGGTAAGCTTGCAGAAATCGTCTCGGGGAAATGTTCCATGGAATAAGCGTCCGGGAAATCGTTTTATTGATGTCCCGAAGCGTCTATAGCCAGGAACATTAGCCCCGCTATCAAAAGATGTATCATTTGGCCGGCAAAATTCAGGTAGAGGAACGGCCCTATCTCGAAATTTCGACCTCTCTTACCGGAACTCCCGAACTATGACCCGGATGTTCAAAGACATGGGCCACTTCTTCTTCAAGGGCCTTCCATTTGGCTTCCTGCTTCACCTGTTGTTCCACAGCAAGTTTTTCCATGTGGTCGATTTGGGCACCAAGGCTTTCGTCACCGGCGTTTGCCAGTGAAGCGACACCAAAGAACATTGCCATTGTAAATATGAGCGCTAGGTTTCGCATTGCTTTTCGCCCTCCATTTCGAGATACATTTTAAGGCTTTTGCCAGTGGAGAAAATCTAATCACGCAACTTCAGGAGCCTTTTGGGCCCGTTTATTTTCCACCCCCTTTCAAAACTCCGATTCGGTATCCACTGATTAAGGGTTTTAGCCACTTCAGCCTTAAGGGTCGTCCATTGATCCTGCTGGTATTGAGGCCCACTCAGCATCTCTTCATAGGTACGCTGCAACTCCCAGAAATCCGGACCCGACGCGATGGCCCTGGTAGAAATACCCACTGAGATTACTATTAAAAGTGTAAGTATTAATTGGCTCATCGTATTTCGTCCCGCTCAATCAGGAAGCGATGATTTTTGTCAGTTACGCGTATAATCCTATCGTCATCTTCGAACTACATCTTGCGGAGGGTCAAGTTCAACTCCCATTTCTCTGGCTAGAGGAGCAGAACGTGAATTTAAGCTAACTTTCGAATAAAATTAAAACGCTGGCCCCGGTTGATTTCGTCCATAAGATTTAGATTTCAACCGACCACAATATGTTTCCAACAACCTGGTCACTCTATATATATTATAGCAACAAATTCAGATTTGTTTAGATTTTTTTTGGCAAGAATCAAAAATGGAAATAATCAGAGCTTTGAGAGGCAAATCCCAGGCAAATTTCTCGACTTGTTCATCTACGATTCTTTGGAAACAGATTCCCTATAAGATTTTACAAAATAGTCCACTCCAGACCAGAGAGTCAGCGCTAGGGCTATATAGATAAGGATAGTCCCTATGAGATTGAAATCGATCCAGACAAAGAAGTGGTATTTGTAGTGAACCA
>JAMCYH010000239.1 GCA_023474025.1 Deltaproteobacteria bacterium | reverse complement strand
CTTGCCAATCTGGAAAAAGAAGAAATAGATCCCAAGGGGCATCCGAAAATTTCACGAAGCAAAAATGCTAGACCAAGAAACAAGCGTCAACTGGACCAAATTGAACTATTTGCTTCGCCAGCCGAGGAATTGCTTCGAGAAATCAAGTCCTTGGATATTAATCAACTAAGCCCGATCAATGCCTTGAATATCCTATGGGAATTCAAAAGGAAATATTCGGACGTTTAATTTGCTTATATGACAAACGCGGGTTTTACACCGAATTAGGATAAATGAATTATGTTTTTGCAAGATTTAGCGGCAGTATCTTTAAGGCAAATCCTCAGGAATAGACGTCGTTACAAGGGTGTAATAATTGGGATATCAGTCGGAATAGCAGGAATAATTGTTGTTCTAACAATGGGAGACTCAGTGGAACAAAGTTTGGGCCAGAATCTCGAGCTTCTGGGAAGCGCTACAATAGTCAAGGCTAGTTTCGATTACACCAAGGGCAAACGTAAGCACGGCGGACAGTATTTTCTCAAAGATGTGGAGGACATAAAAAAACTTCCAGGGGTTAAGTCAGTATCACCCGTGGTAGTAGCGTTTCCCACATTTACATACAAATTGAATAAGATGACGGGAAGGTTGCTTGGAGTAGAGGAGAATTTCTTTGATACTATTCATATACCGATAGCTTCCGGGCGAAGGATTACTTCCGATGACGTGTCATGGTTCAGTAGCGTCTGTGTTGTAGGAAAAGACGTTGTTCGAACTCTTTTCACCAAGAATGAAGGCCCCTTGGACAAGAAGATTTTTATCGGCGGCCATTTGTTTCGGATAATAGGCGTTATAGGTGGGGTTGAAGATCCTACATTTATGGACACGATAATCATACCTATTTCAGTAGGCCGGGCGAGATTTGCAGATATGTACGATATTAAGAATATCTATGTTAGAGCAATTAATTGGGATGCAGTGGCACAACTCCAAAAGGATTTATACAAGTTGCTTACCACAAATCAGCCTGGTTATGCTGAGTCAATGGAGGTCCGATCTTTTCCTGAACGTATTAAAACCATTCAGCATGCGGTACTCCTAGTGAAGGTTTTCCTCTATTCCGCCTTGTTCGTGACTATAATTTTGGGTGGAATAGGCATCATGAATGTTATGTTGTCGGCCATAAGAGAAAGAACTAAGGAAATTGGGTTAAGAAAGGCGGTTGGCGCAACAGAAAAGATGATTCTTTCACAATTCCTGTTTGAATCAGTTTCAATTAGTTTGACTGGGGCTATTATTGGAATAGTTTTAGGTTTTGTGTCCGTTGAGGTTTTAAAGGAAATTTTTCAGACTAAACCAGCCTACGGCATATTTGCATTGAGTGTGATCGGTGGGGTGTTATTTGGCGCCATTTTAGGCATTGCGTCCGGTGTTATTCCTGCAATCAAGGCTAGCGGCTTGGATCCCGCAGAATCCATGAGGTTTGAATAATTTGGAGATTCGCCCTTACTCAGGCTTCAGAAACCAAATTAGTAAGGGCGTTTTGCAATAATTATTCGAGGCTTGAAGCGACAAGCTCGGTGATGTCCAAAACTTTTATCTTTCCCTTTTTTTCCTTACGAGCTTTAGCGGCAGCCTGGTTGAACGAACCCTTGCAAGAAGGACATGCCGAAACAATAGCGTCAACTCCCAGATCAATGGCTGAAAGCAGTCTCTTGTAACCAATATCTGAAGACAACTTGTTATCAAATCCTTTTAGGCCACCACCCCCACCACAACATTTTGCGAGTGCGCGGTTCAGAGGAAATTCGAGTAACTCTACTCCAGGTATAGCTCGCAAGATGTTTCGGGGCGGTTCATAAATTCCCATGTGGCGTCCCATGTCACATGGATCATGATAGACAACTTTGATGGCTTTGGCGTCCTTGTTAAAGTTCAAGCGATTTTGCTCAATAAGTTTTTCGATCAATTCTACGGCGTGAGTTACCTTGTATCCGTTTAACGCTCCATAACGCGGATAAAGATCTCTGAAGGTTTTCAGACAACCTGCGCATGTGGTGAGCAATTCCTTTGGCTTGTAACTTGAGAATGTCTCGGAACAAATATTCATGGCTTTTTTGAACGTTTTTTTGTCACCTACCAGATAAGCCAAATATCCACAGCAGCTTTCTTCTTCTCCAAGCGCTCCATAATTAATCCCAGCTTTGTCCAATATTTCAATTATCGAAGGAATAATCTTTATATCCTGAAAACTAGTGACACACCCCATGTGCAGAAGTACTTCAGTTTCTCCAGGAACAGCTTTTTTAAAGTTTGAAGGATAACTATCAGCCCTTTTTTCTTTAGGGGCCAACAATGGATTCAAGGAGTCAATCATTGAAGAGAGGGCCAGCTTAAAGGAGTCAGGAAGAAAACCCTGATCGACCAAGCGTTCTCTTGCGCTTCGGATTATGTCGGATACTTTCACCTGAGCTGGGCAAACCGATTTACAGTTCAGGCAAAGCATGCATTGGTAAAGTCGCTTAGCCAAATCTTCCGATGGCTGAATTTTATCCTTAAGCATGTTGAAGGCCAAGGTAACCCTACCCTTGGCATTGAGTGATTCAAGTGTGGATTCCGCGAAGGTGGGACATCCGGCCCGACAAAAACCGCACTGAATGCAGGCTATGACTTCATTGTCAACATTGTTCGGGAAATTCTTTATAGTATTCGGAGCCTTAAAAAACGGATCAAAGCTGTTTTCATCAAGAATATCCTTTATAGCGTCATCAAAGCCCATTTTCCCAGGATTTAATATGTTGTTCGGATCCAAAGCCAATTTGATGGATTTCATCACATTAATTGATTCACCCAGCTGTCTTCCAATATATGGTGATTTAGCCATACCCACACCGTGTTCCGCTGAAAGTGTTCCACCAAATCTTATGGTCATGTCGATGAATTCTAGGGCAATACCCTTTACTTTTTGCCATTGATCAGGTTCAGTAGGATTCATGATAAATGTGGCGTGCAGGTTGCCGTCGCCGATATGGCCAAAGGTCGCTATTGGAAAGCCAAATTTTGCGCCTACTCTCTGGATCTCAGAAATAGTCTCCGGTATACGGCTGATAGGGACGCCAAAATCCTCAACCAACGGAACCAACCGGTAACCGGCCTGAAGTCGGCTCATGGCGGGAACTAGACCTCCACGGGCTGCAAACAGTTTCGCTTTCTCAACAGGATTGTCAGACCAGATGTTCTCAATACCTCCAACAGACTTACAAATTTCATCGATCCTTTCAATTTGTTCTTTCACTGCGGTTTTTGACCCGTCCAATCCCATAAACAATTGACAATTAACTTCTTTGGCAATGTCCATTTTGAGAGCGTCTCTTGCGACGTCTAGGCACACATTATCCAGAATTTCACATGTGGCCAGTTCAAGGCCGGAGGTAAAAATTCGTTCCACGGCTTTTCCTGCAGTTTCTACATCTGGGAAAGAAGCCTTTGCAAAAGCCTCGTATTCCGGCATCGGTAGAATTCTAACCGTCGCCTGAGTGATTATCCCCAACGTTCCCTCGGAACTAGAAAACAGTTGAGTAAGATCATACCCCGCTGTTGTTTTAGGAGCGAGGTCACCAGTTTTTATAATCCTTCCGTCCGCCAATACCACAGTGAGAGCCTTGACATAATTTTTAGTAGTCCCATACTTCGCAGCTCTAACGCCACTCGCGTTGGTCGAAATCATACCTCCAATCGTTGCGATTGCCGCACTCCCCGGGTCAGGCGGGAAAAAGTGACTTGGCGCCAATTTCGCATTTAGCGCGTTACAAATAACTCCAGGTTGAACTATAGCGTAACCATCAGCTTTATTTATTTCCAGAACAGAATTCATTCTAGTGAAATCTATTATCACCCCACCCTTGATCGGTAGTACAGCGCCAGTGACGGAAGAGCCTGTTCCACGAGCTGTAACAGGGATTTTTTCCTGATTCGCAAATTTGGCGAGATCACTTATTTGTTCGGTATTTGACACAAAAACAATAGCTTGAGGAATTCCAGAATGGATCGACATGTCTCTCGAATAGGCCACACAATCTACATAAGAGGTGGTCACGTTGTCCGGACCCACGATTTGGCTCAGCGGATCAAAAAGATTCATTTTGTTTTCTCTCCTGATGGCAATAGTTTAATTTAGTCAACAACAACGGGATATTATAACTGTAGGTTTTTCTCCCTTTCTCAAAGAGGATGTTTGCCAAATCATTCATCGCTATAGCAAGATGATATCTCATCATTCATCGCAAATCAAATGTCGATAATTCTCAAATCCCATGAAAATTGTAAACGCTAAATGCGAAAT
>JAMCYH010000293.1 GCA_023474025.1 Deltaproteobacteria bacterium | reverse complement strand
CGTCGATGAATACGAAGACTCGAGGTTTGGGAGGAACTGTTGCTGTTTTGATGTTCTTCGCCATTAGAATTATTTCTTTTTCCAGATGACGCGGTTATAGATTATCCAGTTGTAGAAAACTCAAAAAACAAAACCTTGTTCAACAGTCCGAGCCTAATAATGTTAACCTAAATTCAGTATTACATAGGGGTACCCCCGTGTCAAGTCCCTGATGCTCGTGCTAGAATGAGGCCAATACGCCTAGACTAGTTTTAACCAGCTATCCTGCCCAGAAAGGGATAGATGAATGATCTAGCTGGTTTTAGCCTCTATTTGGTTCAAGAAAGAGGCCTCCGCCGATCAACCTATCGAATGATGATATGGCGGATTGAATACCTTATTAGAAGGTATGGGGTATTGTCGAAAGAAAAGTTTGATAAGTTTTTGATTGACTCCCGGTTAGAGAATAAAAGCGAGGCATACCTCAATGGTTTTGTCCAGGCAATCATCCACTATGCCAGGTGGACGAAAGACGACACATTGCTCCACTACAAATATATGAAGGCCGTTAACGCGACTAAGGCGACCATGAGTGATGATGAAATCGAGGCAATGCTCACCATGCCAATGAGAACGTGTCAGATCAGAAGGAAGGGCAAAGTTTTCATCCGGACTCCGAGAATTAAACGACAAAAGATCATGACAATGTTCTGGACTGTTTTTGCCTTTACCGGAATGCGTCCTGGTGAAGTCGCGTCGCTTACCGTGGATCAGGTTGATTTTGGTCGCCATGTATTTACACTCGAAGCGATTGATACCAAAACAAAAGACCCTAGGTTGGTCCCTATCGCCCCGAATATCGAGAAGCGATTAGAAGAGCACATTGCCGGTCTGACCGGTAAGTATCTCTTTCCTAGTGAGCGGGGAGGCCATGTAAATAGCGCCAGGAATCTTCCGGTGATTAAGCCGGTCGACTGGAGTTATGACTTTCAAAAACGCATCAAGGACCTTGGTATCAAACGGAAAAATCTCACCCCATACTCCCTTCGTCACTCTTATATCACTACCCTACTCGAACAAGATGTGAATCTTTTCAAGGTCCAGAAGATTGTTGGCCACCGGAGAATCGAAACAACGGCGAGATATACCCACATGACCACCAAGGATATTGTCGAAGCAGTCAAAAAACATCCGTTAGTGAGACGAGAGTCAGAACCTGAATTAATAGTTAAATTCCAGAGGAAAGAAGACGGAAGGATCGAGCACTCAATTGTTGAAGATGATGGTCAAATACAGTTCAGTTTATCGGTCCAAACGGACGGATCAGCCATGCTCCAGGTGAGTTCCAAAAAGAAGGTTGAGATATGTATATAATTACTAATTGGGTGGAAGTTCTTAGGAGACTCCTATTGCCCGTACTAATATCTACACTATTAATTGTGGCCGGTCTAGTTTCGGCCGTTTTTGTACTTTTCCGAAAAAACTCACGCCTGAAAGGTAACTTTTCTTCCTATCTTTTTGAACTCGACAAAGTAAATGCTCAACTAAAAACAGAGAACAAAAAGCTTAGGGAAGAAATTAAAAGACTAAAAGATAGTCAGAATAAAATCAAACCCCCAGTAACCCTTTAATTAATTCGCGATCTTACTTTTAAGATAGGTTCTGTTGATAATGTAGACAACGGCGGGAACGATCATGGTTATGGCGCCGACTATTGTTGTAACAGCTTGGACTAATTGGGATTAAAGAGCTGGTTCTATGACGCCCATGAACGCCAACAGACCTACTAGTTGTGCGAAGGTACTAAGCCAAAATTCTGTAGTTTTGTATCCTGGTTTCATTTAAGATTCACCTCCCTCTGGTTTGGTAATTGTCAATAAATATTTTCCGACATTGATCGTGAATACTTCACTGGTCTTAGTGGCCGTCTCGTTAATTGTTTTGAGTTGGTCTCGGACTTTTTTATCGTCTTCAGAATAGGCGTCGACTGCTTTGAGGAGCAAGGAATCATCGGCGAAATCTTTACCACCAGTGAGAACAACCAGTCTATCTCGAAGAGCAATATATTTGTCCTCCATGGGTAGGAGTTTGGCCATTTCCGTTTCAATATCGACTATCGTTGGCAGTTGCCCGTCTTGTCTGATAATCTTCCATTCATTGATCCACTTAGGAACGAAGCCGTCGAGCTGTTTGGCTTTATCTTCCAGCTCTTTATATTGTTTGTGCTCTTCTACTATTCCTCTGATAAATCCTTCAAGATTACCGCCTTTATATTTATCCCCGTCAGGTAATGATCTGAACGCATCTTGAAGTACCTGGGTCGCATTCTGGAGGTCTTTATCTACCGGGACCGTAATTGCCGGCGGATCAATTGGTTTGGTTGGATTTTTGATGTCCCAAGTGACGATTCTTTTGTCATCAGCATTAATGAATCCGGAGAAACCATTGTCCGTATTTAATCGATTTCCCTGGGAATCAGTCTTTACTAAACCAAAGTGAAGATGTGGTCCGGTAGTGTTACCAGTATTTCCGGAATATCCCAGAAGTTGGCCTTTAACGACTTTTTGACCAACGGATACGAGATTGCTTGAAAGGTGACAATAATAGGTAGCACAGTTTTGGTCTGTATCCCAGACAGCACAATAAATTCCGTAGTTTTTCCCTTGGACCGGATCGTCGAAGTCTCTAATCACTACTCCGTCAGTCGCCGAAATTATTGGGGTCCCTTCTGCCATTCCAAAGTCAACGCCTTCGTGACCTGCCAGACCGAACTTTTTATAATAGTCAGGATTTGCACCGAATCCTTGAGTCTCGGGAAAATTACCGATAAAAATGTCGCTCAATATGAGAGCCATAAATTTATTTATTTGTTAATTTGGTTTTTCTGTTTTCCGAGCCATATAAAGACGAAAACCAGAGTAACCAGTAAAAAAGCATCAGTAATATTCGAAAGACCCGGGGACCGAAGTAGGTCCAAGGTCCCGGAAACAAACGATTGTGTTTGGTGACCGAAGACACCCATGTAGGCTGCGGCCGCCCTCATTAATGCTAGGCGGAACGTCATGACCCATAGAGCGAGCATAAATAAGGCGAGGGAATAAATCCTCTTTGCTAGAGCAATCTCGGAAGATGCTCCCGCGAACATGAGGATCATAGACCGAATGATGAGATTTAGTATCTCTTGAGTCATGTCTTTGCACCGCCGGTCAATAAATTGATTAATATTTCTTTTAGTGCCCTGGTGAAGCCGCCATTTTTCACTGATCGGATAACTGTCAGGTATAGGATTTGATTCACCAAACCGACGATGATTGAGAGTTGGATGGAGCGGTCAACGGCGATGGCAAGGAGGCCACCGAGACACCCGGAAAGGAATACTCCGTAAATCCCAGCCAAAATGCTCATGTGATTTCGTTTGTCATTCCTGCTTGAGTAGAGATACCAGGCGTAGCTCACCAGACCACCCATGAAGCCAAAGAAAAAGAAGTCGTCAATGATGGTGTTTGGAATGATGTTGATGAGATGTGGGTCTGAAGGATTGAACATATTTAGAGGAGTGGTAAAAACGATCCAGCCGCGTGACTATACGGAGTCGCTGTACCATCAAACAAACTGTTAATTTCGCTTGCACTCAAAGCCCTGTTGAAAATGGCGACATCATCTAATCGTCCATTTAGGTTCACACCGTCTGCCCCTAATTTGCCTAATGCGAGATCAACTCCCGCCCCCGTTGCACTTCCGTTTCCAGTTGCAGCCACGGAGGTCACTATTTTGTCAACATAAATTTTCAGGTTTGAACCATCGTAAACACCTACCAATTGATGCCAACTGCCATTGGCTGGAGTTGTTCCAGAATTGGCCTCTGTTGCCGTTGTTCCTGTATGGATAAAACCAAGTCCATTGGCTCCCACTGAAAACCTGAAACCACATATCTTGGTAACTCCCACATCACATCTAGCAACTGGGTAGGATGAAACAGTGTTGTCTGCCAGATAGAGCCAGCAATAGTAGGTTTTTGCACCAACGATATCCAAGTTTGGAATAGAAGCACCCGCGATTGTACCCGATTGAGCGCCGTTGACAACCAAACACTGTCCGAACTGTCCACCTGTATATGTTGGGCCTCCGTTTGCAGTCAGATCATAATGGTTAGCTGCTTTTGCATTATCAAAGAGCCCGCCCTCCAATCTGTAGTAGGAAATGAGATTTGCGTCATTCCAAAATGTTGTGTCCCAAATTGATTGAGCAGCCATAGCTTAAAAGTTGTCTAATTTAGCAATACAGTCCCATTTACTATCAGCAGAGTTGTATATAAAACCGACATAAAGAGTTTTGCCAAGAGTGGTT
>JAMCYH010000089.1 GCA_023474025.1 Deltaproteobacteria bacterium | reverse complement strand
GACAAGACCTTTCCGACCAATGATTGCCCTACCGTAACCAATTTTGGAGAAAATATACAGGTCGAGCAATCATTGGTCGGAAAGGTCTTGTCAAGTTGAGCCATCCTCCCGCCGATACCTGTCTGACTTTCAACCAGGTACACCTTATAACCTGATTCCGCCAGGTCTAACGAGGCCTGAACACCTGCTATGCCGCCGCCGACGATAAGAGCGGCGCCTACAACATCCTTCGGTTGGGCCATAATTATCTCACTTTCCCAATTTTGTTATTTGTTTTGGATGAAGAATTATATCTTTATTAACAGTATGCTTCCTGACTGTCAACTGTGAAGGCTGGAGCCAAGTTGATCAATTCTACCGGATTGAACGCTTTTACGAATCATTTTTCTGATTCGCGACAAAAACTCCCATGTTATTTCCCCTGTTGCGGCAGACAACAATGAGCAGTTCTGGTACAGAGGTTCACTCTCAATCTGGTAACGGGTAGTTTTTATCGAGGATGACCAAAGCGCCGAACCGGGAATGGGAGAATATTCAGCAAGTTTGGGATAAACCCCGGCTTCAAGGGCCATCTCGACATCCCCTTCGACCTGAGCGCTCGTCTGGCCTGGAAGTCCCACGAGAAGATAGGCTCCTATCTCGTCTCTTTCAAACCCCGCGTCCTTCAGGTATTTGACCGCCTTCAAAAAGTCATTCCATTTTGTCTTGCCTCCAGATGACCTGTGAAAATTATCCGAAGCGCTCTCCAGTCCCAATCGGATGGTCTTGAATCCAGCCTTTTTGAGCGCCGAGGCTACTCTCGGGGTAATAGCCGAAACATGAAGGCCGTTGGGTGTATGCCATTTCAGTGTGGGCCTGAATGCCGCGAATGCGTCAAGGATCGGCAAAGCGTAGTTATTCGCTTCACAGAGAAATGCGTCGTCATACAGGACAATTTCATCTACGTCATATTTTAATACATTGATTTCTATTTCCCTAATGACCTCGGCTGGGGTCCGTCGTTCGTAGGTTGGCTGTACGATTCTGGAAGCGCAGTAAACACACCGGTAAGGACAACCTCGAGAAGTCAGGACAGGGAGAAAACGAACATTGCTCAGCAGATCGAGGTCCGGAACGAATTGTAGTTGGGGATTCGAGAATTCCTTTACCGGCTGATAAGATGTCCACCGGTACAACGCGTCTGGAAGTTTGAACTCAGCCGGCCCGACGATGATCTCGTCAACTCCGGTTGATTTTAGAGCGTGTTCAGGCATGAGGGAAGCGTAAACCCCTCCCAGGATTAGAGGCGTTTCGGGAAAAATTTCTCTTAATATGTTGCAGGTCTCCACGACGCCGGTATACCAATATGTCATCAGACAGGTTATTAATATGACTTTGGGAGGCGCAAGCTTTTCAAGGTCTTTTCTAATTTCATCGACAGGGACTCCATATCTGGAGAAGGTTCTTGGGATCAACCGCAAAGGTTCTGGTTTCTCAATTTTGGATTTGTAGAATTTCCCATGAGATCTTCCAGGAGAACGCAGAGAGGAGAGTGAATGGTGATCCGGGTCCAGGCAATCTACAAGAATTGGATCCCAACCCTGGCCCCTCAACATGGATCCAAGAATCAGCAGCCCTAGCGGTTTTGCCCAGAGATCATAAGCTGCAAAGTCGTGAATCCACGGGTTTATCAACAAAATTCCAGGTCGTTTCATTCAACTTCAACCTCATGACTTCCTTTTTGAAGGCTATTGGTTTAAAAATATCCTGAATTTGAAAAAGCCAGAGTCATGTTTTGACATTTAAGGAAGTGTTTTGACAGATCGTACATAAACTGGTTTTTATATAAAATTAGTACAATTTATCAAAATATAATCACCGAATGTTTTTTTGAGATCATCCGCAAATTGGAGGTTTCTTAAGTGTTAGGGTTAAAAGATTTAATAGAACAGGCGCAAGGAGTTCAGGTTAAAATCAGGGAAGTCCAGGAACAATTGGCTGAGCGCTCCATAACAGGCAGCGCTGGAGGGGACATGGTTAAGGTTGAAGCCAACGGGATCCAGGAAATACTCTCAGTTTCCATAGAAAATGAAATCCTTGCCGCAGATGACAAGGAAGTACTGGAAGACCTGATTGTTGCCGCAGTGAATGACGCTTTGCAGAAATCCCGTCAGATGGCTGCTGATGAAATAGCTAAGATATCCGGCGGATTGCGGATACCGGGCTTAACGTGATTCAGGCGGCCTGGGTTAAAGGTCTAAGCGAAAGTTGATCAGTCCTTTAGAAAAACTGGTTAAGGCGCTCAAGAAATTTCCTGGTGTCGGCGAGAAAACCGCTACGAGATACGCGTTCTACATTTTGAATGCGGATAAATCTGAAATTGACTTCCTGGTTAAAGCCATAGAAGTTGTCAAGAGGGATTTGCGACTTTGCTCACGGTGTTTTCACCTTACGGACCAAGACCTGTGTGATATTTGCCGGGACCTTCGCCGCGATGGCAAACGCTTGTGCGTTGTGGAAAGTCCACTTGATCTTCTGGCGATAGAGAAATCAGGTCAGTTCAAGGGGGTCTATCATGTTCTGCATGGGGTAATGGCGCCTTTGGATGGAATTGGACCTGGAGAAATCCGACTCAATGAGTTGCTGAGTAGAGTGAAAGAGGACCAGGTCAATGAGGTTATACTGGCCTTAAATCCTACGGTGGAAGGAGAATCCACCGCGGCTTACATAAGGGATCAATTAAAAAATTCAGATGTTATCATTTCCAGAATAGCTTACGGGATCCCAGTCGGCGGATCACTCGAATACTCGGACCCCCTGACCTTGGGTCGGGCGTTCGAATATAGAATAAAAATGTGAATAGTTGAGAATAGTTGGGAAAATGTCAGGAAAAACAATTTGGTTTACAGGGCTTTCCGGATCAGGCAAATCGACTCTTGGTAACGCTCTAAAGGCAATTTTTGATGAACGCGGTTATCCAGCGGTATTTTTGGATGGGGACGTTCTTCGTTCAGGCTTGAATCGAGATCTGGGGTTTTCTCCTCTGGACCGTGCGGAAAATATCCGAAGAGCGGGTGAGGTCGCTAAGATGCTAAACGACCTCGGAAACATAATCTTCGCAGCTTTCATCACACCATTGGAGAGCATCCGCACTGCCGTCAGGTCAATCTTTAAGCCTGAAGAATTCGTGGAAGTCTATTTGCATTGCCCTTTATCCGTTTGCGAAGCTAGAGATCCGAAGGGCTTGTACGCCAATGCCCGCAAAGGACTCATTCCGGAGTTTACAGGGATTTCATCGCCGTTTCAGATTCCCGAACATGCGGACCTCATAATCGATACTGATCGATACAGTCTGGGGCAATCAGTTGAGATGGCGCTTGATTTTCTTGAGAACAGGTTCCCGGAATTTAGAAACGTAACCCATAAAAAGCTTAAACGACATTTGCGCCAGCGAAAGGTCGCTGTAATAGGACTTGATTGCGCGCCCCCCAGTATAATTTTTGACGAATCAATTGATTTGCCAAACCTGAGGTCATTGGCGCGACATGGGGTCTGGGGACCGCTAAGGTCAACCGATCCCCCTATAACAGTGCCGGCATGGACCACGATTACAACTGGCCGCGATCCTGGTGAACTCGGTTTGTACGGGTTCAGGAATCGGCTAAATCGGGATCGTTACAGCCTGGTTACAGTCAACTCTACCCATGTCAGGTTTCCCAGGGTATGGGATCATCTGGAAACTCATGGAAAAAGATGCGTTCTGATAGGGATTCCCCAAACGTTTCCTGCCGGGTCTCATTCGGGAGTTACTATCTCGGGTTTCCCTGCTGTCGAAGACGCCCCTGATTTTACGTTTCCAACTGATTTACTCAATGGCCTTCCGTGTCTTGGAAATGCAGGATATGTTGCGGATATCAAGGATTTTCGGGCTCTGCAAAAGGATAGTCTCCTTTCAGCGCTATACAGCATGGTTGATGTCAGGTTCAAAGTTGCTCGGGAATTGTTGCTGAAAGATCCGTGGGATTTTTTCATGATGGTGGAGATTGCTCCAGATCGGCTCCAACACGCGTTCTGGGGAGATTATGACAGGTCCCATCCATCAGCCGAACCTGATTCTCGATGGAAGAAGGTCATCCCGGATTTTTACAAATATCTGGACCTTAAGATAGGAGAAATCCTCGGGCTTTTGGATGATGAAACAACGGTAATAGCAATCTCTGATCATGGAGCCAAAAGTTCTACTGGTGGGGTTTGTGTCAACGAATGGCTTATAAAGAAAGGTCTGTTGACGTTAAATGAGTCGCCCCGTCAGGAAACCCGGTTGACAGAAGAAATGATCGACTGGGACAAAACATATGTCTGGAGTGAAGGCGGCTACTACGCCAGGATTTTCATGAATGTTCAGGGAAGGGAACCACGAGGGATTATTAAGAGTCGCGATTATGAAGCGTTTCGAGACAACTTGCGCGATCAGCTGGTGTCGATGCCGGAGTTGAATGGTGAAAGATCGACCAACGTGGTTCTGAAACCTGAAGAATTATATAGAACGGTCAACGGGGTGGCCCCTGACCTAATCGTCTACCTTGATGGGCTTAATAAGCGATCCATTGGCAATGTCGGATTAAATAGCCTGGTCGTGAAAGGGAACGTCGGGGGTTTAGACTCTTGTAACCATGACCACGACGGGATTTTTATCGCGACAAGGCTCCATGATTTGCGAAGGGGCTTGAAAGTTAACCGGAATATAAGTCTTGCCTCTTGTACTGACGTAGTTCCCACAATCTTTTCCGAGTACGGTTTTAAATGTCCTGAGGACATTCGGGGAAATGTAATCACTTTGGGCGCTGAAGATGTCATCATGACGGCGAACCTGGAAGTCGAAAAACCAGTGTTGGTTGTTTCGAATTCTAATCGGGAAGGTAGAGGTTTCACGAAGGAAGAAGAGGAAATTGTTAAAAAACGTCTGGTTGACTTAGGGTACATTTGATGACTTCAAACCATGCCTGCTCCTGATGTTTTCCGGAGATGCCAAATTGTCTTCCCGAACCAGTTGCAATGTTACTATTGCAAGGATTACGAAGGCTGCTCCCAGGACCTGAGCCAAATCCATGCTTTCACCCAGGAAAAGATACGCCAACGCTCCGGCTAGCATGGGTTCCGCTGTCGCTGTAATCATGGCCCTGGTTGAACGGATATAGTTGACGCCTAAAAAATACAGCCCATAGGACCCTACACCACCTATGGTTGCTATATAGATTAGCCCGACCCATTGCGCCACACCAAGGGAACCGGAAAAAGCGTTAAAGGGAGGGTGAATGATGTTCCATGTAAGCGCCGCGAACAAAAGCGAGTAAAATACCACAGTCCAGGGGTCGCAACGTCGCATTAGTCTCTCCCCCCATAGAGTGTAACCCGCGTAACTAAACGCAGCGGCTATTCCCCCAGCGATGCCTTTAATGTTCAATTTGCAAAAATCTGTATTGTAGGCGCCAACCACCAGGTAACAGCCAAAAATGGCCAGGATTATGGAAGACACCTTCAGTATCGAGAACTTTTCATTCCAGAACACCATTGAATAAAGGGCGACAAGTATGGGCGCCTGATATTGGAGCAGCACAGCCGCTACGAGTTGAATCTGGCTTATGGCGTAAAAATAGGTGAACTGGACGAGCGCCATGACAATTGCGCCCAGGACAAACAATTCCGGAAATAACGCCAACGGTACTATGAAGCGCTTTCTATCCCAAAATAGTAAGAAGATCCCAAGGAAAAAGGCGGCGAATATCAGGCGAGTCTGTACGAGATCATAAGGAGTTAAACCGCGTTTTAACAAAACCTTGCCGATGGCGCCGGATGAAGCCCATATCGCGGCAGCGAGCAAAACTGATAAATAGCCTTTTTGGTTTTGTGAAAACATGATTTACACGAGGTGACGATTTCTAGATGACCCGAAAATCCCACAATGTACGAAAAAACCGTTCACCAAAAGAATGGATGAACGGTTTTTAAATTTTCTGGTCTGTGTCGCGTGTAGGGGTTGAATCTAGTTTTTCTTCTCGTGGGATTTGGTCTTTTTTTCGGCTTTGGGGCAAAGCTCTTTCTTTGACTTCTCCGCGTCTTCTTTCTTATCGAAAGGACCCGCGATGGATTTGGCCGATTTTTCTTTTAGATGACGCACTGAGCATACACCCTTGGCGTCTTTAACTACGTAGTACTTTTTCTCAGCCGCAAATGCGGAAGCAGAGACAAAAGTAAACGCTAGCAGCATCGCCAACGCCAAAAAAACCTTCAAAAAGCTCCGGTTCATTACTAGCCTCCATGTTTTCAAAATAACTAGTAAAAGCGTCTAGCATGAAACATTTTAATGTGCAACACTAAAATAACTTAATCTAAACTTCATCAAGTTCAATTATTTTAGCGCCCATAAAATCGAAGTCATAGTCCATTATTGTGGCGCCCTGGTTCGAAAGGGCTTCTTCAACCGCTGACCTACTGGAAGGTGGCGCCAGGCTAATCATGCAGCCTCCACCTCCAGCCCCACAAACTTTGCTCGCAATAGCGCCGGCGTGACTTGCCGCTGATATCATGGAGTCGATAGTGGGATTACTGACCCCGGCGGCCAGCGAACGCCTGACGATCCACTCCTGATTTACCAGCGCCCCCAAAGCTCCCCAATTGCTGGTTTCGATAACTTTTGAAATATCAATCGTAATACGTTTTATTTCTAAAAGTTTACTCCTGGTTTCCTGATTACCATCAATAAATTTCTTGGTGATCTCCCAATTGTTCATGCCTGAAAACCGTCCCGCTCCTGTATAAGACAATACCATCATGTCCCTGAGCGTATCCAGGTTGAGATCGGCGCTGTCAAATCCTGTCCGCCGGTACCCGTCAATCCCGAAACTGATTAAGGATAGACCGCCGTATAGGGCGGCTATATGATCCTGTTTGCCAGCTGGAACTCCAAGTAGGGCTGTTTCAATGTCCGCAGCTACTCCCACTATTTCCGCGAAACTCAAATGCTGGCCGCGAATTTTCAAAAGCCCACAGATTAGGGCGATCGTCAGAGCGCTGGAGGCGCCCAGACCGGATCCCGCAGGAGCGGTGTTATTTGTCGTAACACTCAGTCCTTTGGGAGGCGGAAATTGTTTCAGGGTAAGACCCAAAAGACCCAGCGGCCCCTTCATAGGTAAATTTTCGAGGCAATTACACTCGAAGGATCTCCCCAAATCCTCTGAACACAAGCTGAAGACAGAATCATCATTAGTCGTCAATATGACCTTACTCGGAACGTTGACGGCCACATTGACGGTAAACCCACCGTCCATGAGCAGGTATAACGGGTATAAGTCTGTTGTCCCACCGGCTATGTCGATGCGATTGGGGGCGCTTACTTCAATACGCATGTCAATAACCCAGATCCTCGGGAATTATAATTACAGTAATGTCCGTCATCATGGGTCGTTTATGCATTATGCTTGTAATTCGACAAATTCGCTCCGGCGAATCACAATCCATGCAGTACCCGGTTTTGACACAAGGGGTTTTGCGATTCAAACTCATGGCTCGAATCGGAGCAGCTATCTCTTCAATCCTGGAAAACGCGGATTCCAGATCCGCTGTTATCTTGTTTTTCCCGATAACGATGACAACTTTTGGAGGGCCGAATGTCATAGCGTTAATTCGGTTTCCACATCCATCTCGATTGACTATTTCGCCATCCATGGTAACCGCGTTGGCGGAAACAAGAAACAAGTCAACCTGAGTCTGGTTTTTTCTGCATTCGAGTTCTTCCGGGGTCCCGGGTTTCAACTTCCAATGATCAAACATTTTTTTCCCGGCTTGCTCAAGTTTGGGTAAAACATCGAGAGCGCGAACGGTGTGAGTTCCTGCAATGCCCACAGTAGAGCAATCCTTTGCGATCTCCAGGATTTTACTCGCCGCTTCTTCCCTGGAATTAACCAAAATCGCTTTGAAACCATTTTTCTCAAGGGCATTAGCAGTTGTTTCAAAGACAATCTTCTGATGGTTTTTTACAAATTCGTCCACAATTGACCTCCTTTGATGTCTATTTTGATCTTCATGCTTCGAGATGAGTCTAATCCGATATTTTCCCTTTTCAAGACTATTTCGGTAAAAACCCCTTTTTTTCTGAAGAACCCGGTTTTGTGTCTGTTTCATGCCTTAACGTGCACCATTCATCAGGTTGGGTGCCAGTAATAAATGGAAGCAAAGTTACGTGAGGACACGTTGAGGTAGCTCTCAATCCGGATTCCTCACACAATTTTCTGAAAACAAGCCCAGGCGGAATTGCTGAATCGGGGCCTTGATCAAGGGTGGGAGAGGGTAATATACGTAGGGTTAATTTCCTTAAGAATGTCGACGACAAATTCGATGACGGAATTCGAAGTAAAACGACCGCGGATCTATGATAAGCGATTGACCATATTCCCCTACTGTCACTCGACAAAAGAAAAGAAGGGCTAAGCAGAAGTTTTTTAGGGCTGTCATTGCTATCTTTAACCGAGTGGAGATCTCTAATGACACTATTAATTATGAATAGTACCGCTGGAGGGACAGAGACCCTAAGTTGGTCCGGAATTTCGGTCTGGTTATCGGAAATTTGTAGTCTACGGCAATTAATGGTCCCTGCTGTCCCCAAATTAGCTAAAAGACAGTAGCTTTGGGCTACCTGAAACGGGGTCAATGGTCCGGTCAGTATCTCCGAATCGCGCGAAATTTCCGCGTTGACCCTGAATTCCCCAAGCGCTTCAATTACCTTGTCTGTTCCCGTGACTTCTATAATTCTACGAATGAGTTCCTTCCTGTCTGTTTTAAAGGCTTCCTGGAAGGCAAACCGTCGATTGTCCCTCTGTGACAGAGTAATTTGTGACGCGAGTGTAAACAGAGGGTCACTAATTCTTTGAGGAGTAAAGCCTGGAACAAGAACCATAGGGGCAAACAACTCGATGTTACCTCCGGCGCCATCCCATTTCTCCGAAGTTGGAGCCATGTATCCCAAAATAGATCCCCATTTTGGATTCACCACAATGGCATAGGTCTGTTGAGCCATGTCTCCCAACTTTCTGAAATTTACTTCCAGTTCGGCTTGTAAGAGCGGGTCCAGGGACGTGGCTATATAGTTTTTAGCCGTGTCGATCGAATTTTTTCTCGTTAATATCTGTTCTTTTACTATATCGACGAACGACCCTGCCTTTGGAGGAGGCGCTCCGGGTTTAAACATCCGGACTGGCTTGGAGATAGATTCATCATAAGTTTCACGGGATATCTTACCGTGCCTGAACAGCAATCCCAGGATCATATTCCGTCTGGAACGGGTGCGTTCAGGGTGTTTGAAAGGGTTTATAATATTTGGAGCTCGTATTGTAGCCGCAATCAGCGCGCACTCCGAGACGTCGAGTTGATCCGCGGATTTTCCAAAAAAGTTCCGGGCCGCCTCCGAAACCCCTAGAACGGGGAGTGATCCGAACTGACCAAGATAGACGCGGTTCAGATAAGCTTCCAAAATTGTTTCTTTGCTGAAAATAGCGTCGGCGCCTAATGAAAGAAGAATTTCCAGAGATTTGCGCCATAATGTCTTTTCAGGACTAAGCAGTGTCATCCTGATAAGCTGCTGAGTAATCGTACTTGCGCCCTGGACATATCGCCCAGCCTGCAAATTCGATATTAAAGCCCTGTAAATTGAAATTATGTCTATGCCGCTATGCGAATAGAAACGGTTGTCTTCAGTAAGCAAAATTGCGTCCGTCAGTAAAGATGGAACCTGGTCCAGACGAATAGGCACGCACATCTCGGGAGGTCGTCCCTTCGCCGGAATGATGCCAATCAACTCGGGCTCAAGCTGAAAATACTTGATATCCTGCAAGGAACGCATTAGCCGAATAGACTTAATTGTAGAGTCATCCAACGATATTGTGACAGGCCCTTCAACAAGTCTGTCTTCAACGAACGGACAGTACCTGAGAAAAATTTTCAACTCATTCCCAGACTGTTGCCATTCCCCAACTGAGGGCGCACCAGATTGGCTTTGCGAATAACCAAGTCTGGTTAAACGTTTATAAAACTGTAAGTTGTCCACATCGCTACCTACACTTATGTTTGTAGGCGCGCTAAATATCATTGTCGGCCAGCGTCTCAATTTTATTTCGAACGTCCAAATAACGATTGAGCTGATTATGGCCACGACAATAAAGGTCAAAATCATGAAGTAGACCATGGCGCTTTTGAAAAACGATCGAATAGTTTTTCCGGACCTAATAGTCATTTGAACGCCATAACCCAATATTAGTTGTGATGATAAATGGTTATTGAAAAATCTCGGAAAATTGATTTTTGAACCCCGGATCGATCCTTCATTGGTTCAAAAATCAATTTTTGGACATCATGTGAGTTACCGCGCTGTCCAGGCCATCGAGGGTAAGTTCAAACATAGGGAAAATTGTAGATATAGCTCCAATGGTTCGTGTTAGGGGCCACAACCTCAAAGGGGTGGGATTAAGCCACGCATTGTGCGGAAAAGTCTGAGCGAGAAGATTCAACCGGTCAATGCTCGGTAACCCGCTTCTTTCCTCAATATGTATTGATCCATCAGTCGCCATCAGTTCATAAGGCGCCATGCTCGCGTCGCCTATTATAACTAATCGGGATTGTCGATCCCATGTGGCTAAGTCCTGAACTCTCTGAGGCTTATACCTTCGTGGCGGATCCTCCCATACGAAGTCATAGATAGTGTTATGAAAATAAAAGATTTTAACGTCCTTGAACTGTGCGCGAGCGTAGTTGAAAAGCGTTTGGACAAGATCGATGTATGGGTCCATCGACCATCCCCCGTTGTCAATCATCAGTATAACTTTTAACCTGTCTCTCAGGCTTCTTTCGAACACGATTTCTATTTCGCCCGCGTTTTTCGTGGTAGCTCGAATAGTTTCATCAACATTAACCTGATCTTTTGGGCCAACGGGGACCATGCGACGAAGCCTCTTTAGCGCCTCTCCCATCTGGGCCTGAGTTAACGGCGCATCAAGAGAATAATCCTTGTACCTTCTATCAAGCGCCACCTTAATAGCGCTCTTGCTCATAGAACGGCCGCCGACTCTCATGCCCCCAGGATGATAACCTGAATGTCCAACAGGAGATGTCCCACCTGTTCCGATCCAACGGCCACCTCCATGGTGCGCTTCTGTCTGTTCCTTCAGTCGGTCAAGGAAGTATTTGAGCAACTCATCGGGAGTCATGGACTTAATTTTGTCTTTTGGCAATCCTAAAGCGTCAGCCAGTTCTTCCGGTCGCTTCAACCATTCATCAAGAAGCGCCTTGGCTGCAATATCGAGGTCCACACCTTTAAAGTCCGGCAACTCCGCGCCCTGAAAAAAATGAGCGAAGACCCTGTCGTAGATATCAAAATAACGTTCACTCTTGACGAGTATGGTGCGAGCTGCCGTATAGAAATCTGTCAGTCCGTTCACGAGGCCAAGGGCAAGGGCCTTGTGAAGACGGAGAAACGAAGTTGGCGCCACAGGTATGCCCGATTCTCTGAGAATATAGAAAAAGTCAACAAACATTGAATTTACCCGGATTTCTTGCTTGCTTCGCTATCAGCGAAGTCGTCGAGATTGTTGAACAGCTAGCTGATAATCGGAACTCTTTTTAAACAGAATCCCCAAATACGGTATTTTAGCCTGAACCAGATCCTTAAGTCTGAAATCAGGGTCGGCTCTTAAAGCCCTAACCCAGTTAATCAGTTCCCGGGTAGCCGGCTTCTTTTCTATCCCCTGAAAATCGCGCAATTTGTAGAAAGTCTTAACGGACATATCCAACAATTCGTTATCCAGGTCCGGGAAATGAACGTTTATGATCATCCTCATCATGTCGGGATCTGGAAAGGCTATATGATGGAAATTACATCTTCCCAGGAATGGGTCAGAGAGGTCCTTTTTAGCGTTTGAAGTTATGATAATTACTGGTCGGTGTTTCGTTGTAATAGTTTTGTCGATTTCAATAATGTCAAAGGCCATCTGGTCGAGCACATCGAGCATGTCGTCCTGAAAATCCGTATCAGCTTTATCTATTTCATCAATCAAAAGCACTACACGGTTATCCGCTGCGAAAGATCTGCCGATTTTTCCCATTCTGATATATTCTTCTATATTGCTCACGTCCCTCTGGGAATCACCAAACCTGCTGTCATTCAAACGCGTAAGAGTGTCATATTGGTATAGGGCTTCCACCAGTTTGAGGCTGGATTTTACATTAAGCACTATAAGTTCCATGTTGAGCGACTCGGCTATTGCGTGCGCCAGCATCGTTTTTCCGGTTCCAGGCTCGCCCTTCAGCAGCAGTGGCATTTCCAACGCGATTGAAATGTTGACAATTTTGGCCAGTTCTTCGTCTAGCACATATTTGGAGGCTCCCGTGAAGACTGGCGATGACGATTCATTACGCATAGAATAAGGCTCCTTCGTTTTTTCAAAAATATTGAAAGAAATATAATTCGCCATTTTCCTAAAGGTGGAAACTGGCTTTGTCGTAATTTGTTCCCATGAGATAGAACTCATGACAAATTCTTATTACTGATAGTGTTCAAGAGTCAATAAACATATTTTTTCGTGGGCGAGAAGGTTGGACCAATGGGAGCCGCCTCCAAATTACCGACCATGACAATTTTTTTGCCTTGACAATAACCTTGGAGGGTAGATAAGGTTGTGCCGTCAACCACGAACGGGAGATTCAACGAATCAGACATTTAGCGGCATGAAAAAAAGGTTGACAACGTTGCGTATTTCTGTAATAAAGTTAAAACACATCCAGAGCTATATTTTTTTGGAGGCTATCCAAATCTGGTATTGAGGCTTCCTTTGAAAAGGATTGATGAAAGGAGGATGAGGGTATGGTTAAGAGAACATTAGTCGTTCTCAGTGTTATGTCTCTGGCGCTTATGGTGGCGGGGACTTCTTTCGGTTTCATGGGTGGAGGCTGCGGCGGTTCTTGCGCACCGCTCTATGTTCCGGTTGATTGTCCAGACATGGGAGTGTCAAAGACTATAGTGAAGACATGGGAATGCAAGATCGAGGGTCCTTGCCCTGCGCCTACACCTGGTTGCGGTTCTTCATGCGACAAGCTTAGTGGCCCCAGGCCCGGACTGCTGTGTTGCCTAGCTGGCGCTATCGGCGCCCCGTTTGATGCGATTTTTGGTGGGTGCGGTGGCGTATATGGTTGTAACACATGCTTCGGCGGCGGTGGCGGTTGCAGAAATGGTGATCGCGGCTGTGGGACCCCATTCTTGGGTGGACTGTCCGGAGTTTTTGGTTCAGGCGCGAATATGCTGTCTGGCGACACAACCTTCTTTGGCGCTCTTTGGTAGGCCCCTTAGGGTTACTGGAGATTGCGTAATGCAATTGGTTTTTGTCGAGGTTTAAGGTTTTTTTACCCTGCGCTTTTGAGGCGAACAAACCCGGATGGGGGAGTCAGCGGAAAAAGCAAAAAACCTTGACAATCTGTCATGAATCAGGTAAAAATAGCGCAAAATATATGCGCTGAAATTTGAGAAATATAATCTTGATGTCCGGTTTTCTGAACTGGAACGTCTTGAATGAAAGGAGGATGAGGGTATGGTTAGAAAATCCGTTGTAGCTCTTGGAATCCTGGCTGTGCTAATGATGGCGGCAGGGATGTCTTGGGGTTACACAGTAAGCAAGTGGCCGGTTCCGGGTATTCCGAACACAACTTATCTACCCGGGGGTTCTTGTCTGGCTGGCGTTAATCCGGAGGATGTCACTCTTAGGGGGCCTGTCGCTCCCGCTTGTGAGCCGCCGTTAATTCCTGGTGTGTTACACGCCGCTATGAGTATCCCCTTCAGGGCTCTTGCAATGGTCGCCACTCCTATATTCACTGGGTCGCTAGCTCCTGGTCAGAACTGCTGCCCCCTGGAATTAGATGGCCCCGCCTATGTTACAGCCGCTGTTCCTTGCACACCGGTCAATATTTATACTGGTCCCAGAGGCTGGTAAGTAATAACGAAGTCTCTATTCAAGAAGGGTTGGGTAATTCCCAGCCCTTTTTGCTTTTCATGGATAAACATCAGGTGTCTTTTTGACCCAAACCTGTTGGAATCCATCCAAAACTCTCACCAAGAACATCGCACACCCTGGATATTCCGCACGGCCACGAATCGGTAGCCAGCGTCGATAGGACTTTCTCAGTTTTTCCGACAAGCGCCTAATATATGGGGGGTCGCTCCGCTATGGGGTTACGTGCTGCTCACTATCGCCAGAACCGTCCTGAGGGGGATGCGCGTTCCTCAGGGTAGGGGATATATACGGTTGGCGCGGACAAAAGGGCCGCTTGAGGCAAGATAGAGGGGATGTTTTTGGCGCCGTAAGTAAACGAGATTGTGGCTCTAGGAACAACTTCGCCTGGGGATGGCGCATTCCCTCGAGGGAACTGAGGATCCTCCGTTTAGGGCAAAAACAAAGACGCAGAAAATGGCCGCTAAGAGCATAAGAGCCCCAGCCGATATAAACATGAATGGCAGCCCTTTTGTTTTAGCCACGAAGCCCCAAAGGAGAAGCGAAAGATTTATTCCTACTCCGAATGAACCGGTAAAAAGTGACACCACAATGGCGCGATTCGTTTCAGAAGATCGGTCTACCATACGTGCCATCATAGCCGGATACGATATTCCTTGAGTTATGCCAAACAAAGCACCTAGAAATACGGTTTGCCAAAGGGAGCCGATCTGGGATGTCAACACAAGAAGCCCGGCAAACCCGACAAGACAAAAAAGTATCAGCCTGTCGCGGTTCATTCTGTCAACCAATGATCCAAGGGCGAGTCTTATTATTACCAAGATAGCGCCATACGATGAAAAGAAGATTCCAGCCCTTATACCAAGGCCTTTGGCAAATAGGGGGTAAAATGTGTTCATCACGGCGAAGCCGGATCCGAATACAGCCACCAAAATCATCATCGCAAGATGTTTGCCTTCGAACATGGTAGGGAAAAACCTGACGCGACGGCTACCTGGAGCATTGGCGTCTCTAGCTCTTGGAGGCTCATGATAAAGAGCGCCTAAAGAAGCTCCAACAAGACCAAAAAGGCAAAGAAGCAAAAAATAGGCATTAAACCCGGCATGGATCAAAACCGTCTCACCCAGATAGGGACCGATCGCAACTGCAAGTGATCCCGAAATCCCATATAGACCAATTCCCTGTACTCTTTTTTGAAATGGCAACAGATCGACCAGCGCGGTTGAACACGCATTGAAGCAGGCGGCGAACGCCAGGCCCTGTATCAGTCTGATGCACAGTATCCAGTGGGAATAGGCGCTAAAAGGCATAAAACCCAGATTGGACAGGCCAACGAAGAAGATGCCGAGGACCATAAACGTCTTGCGGCCATACCTATCGATGAGGCCAGCTACGAAAGGGAGTACGCCAAGAGACGTGATCCCGGCCGACGCCATCAAAATGCCGATATCACCCTCATTCACTCCCATGTCTGAAAGGAAAACAGAAAGGAAACTCCATGCTGAAACAATAAGGAAAAGAAAAAAATTGGAGGCGGCCAAGATAAGAAATCTGCGGTTTTTTAAAATTTCAATCATCAGGCCCTATAATATCTCTGCGTGTCTTTGTAAAAACAAATCAAAATATTCCATGGTCCAAAAAAAAGGCCGATATCAAAAATGAAATCGGCCCCAAATTCCATCAGTAATTAAGGTGTATTTTAGCAGTAATTTCAAATCAAACTACAGAGCCACGCAAGCAAATCAGTTCTTGTCTTTCCAGATAAATCTTCGGGGGCTTCTGCCACTACCAGTATCCGTTGTCGATGGTGACGAAAGGGGGTTCATCGTTTGACCAGACCCTGAATTGTCCAACGCTCCAGGATTTTGCGGAACCTGGTATCCCTGACTAGTAGCCCTGTTGTTGGTAATATCCTCCTCTTTGACTTTGGGGGACGAATCCATGTTGCGAGTTGTCTGTGGCTCAATAGTGGCGCAGCCGATCAATCCGGAGAACGCCGCTAACACCACTAACAAACCGAAAATACCCTTTAACATGATTACGTTTCTCCACGCGCTAATTAATTGAACTGACAATTTTTAAAGCAAATTAACCTTACGTCGAAAACCCCAGAAAAGCCAGGATAACACCAAGGGTTAGCATGAAAATGAGCCCGGAAATTGACATAAAGCATGAACATAAAAAATCGGAAATTACAAATTCCGGGATTCGGTTACCAAATTAATATAGGCAATCCTGGATAATAATCAATCGCAAGCATTAAAACTGGCCTTATAAATTCGAAACCAAACTACAATATTAGTATGAATTACCAGATAAACAAGCGCAATTAGAGGAATTAAGGAACTGATAGGACTTAGCAGCCCTGCGACAGCGACAACTGTTGTTCGGGTTCCCTTGCTAGCCAAGGTGGGTTTTCCAAAAAAGATTCCCAAATTTTCAGCCCGGGAGCTGGAATAACTTATGAGCCCGCTTCCTATGAGGGCTAGAGAGCCTAAAGCAATCAAAACGCCCGTTCCCCAGTCAGAATTGTTGTGCAGGTTATAAATTGTCAGCCCTATCACGAGGCATCCATCTGAGTATCTATCCAGCACCGAATCCAGAAAACCCCCAAAATTCGTAGCTCGTCCTGTTAGTCTGGCAAATTGACCATCTACACCATCAAGTACCTGAGATAGGCACGCCACTATACCAGCGAGGAACCCGAGATTTGCCGAAAACAATATGCCGGCTCCAATTCCTGTAAACATCGAAGTCACAGTAATCATCCAGGGTCTTAACCATTTATGATCAATTAATTTCTGAGTAATTCTTGAAGCAAAATTGACTTTAATCCATTTGAGAATAAAACGATCGGTTCGCTTTGTTTTCCATTCCGTCTCCACTTGGGACTCCAGACCGAAATGACCGTGATCTATAGTCATAATAATTGAATCCGGGAATATTTATGATATCCTGAAAGTAGCAAATTATTCTCAGATCTGTCTACCGAAACTGTCGGCTGTATTTGCGGAAACTGAATTTCACGATTGGAATAAGATGGATTGTAGAGGCCTTCATGAAAAAAATAAAAGTTGCCATCGTCGGCGTTGGTAATTGTGCAAGCGCACTAATTCAAGGTATTCAATATTATACCTCACCAACCTCATCCACAATAGGACTCATGCGCCCTTTAATTGGTCAATACAGTCCATCAGACATAGAAGTTACAGCCGCTTTTGATATTGACGCCAGGAAAGTGGGTAAAGAAGTCTCGGATGCATTGTTCTGCCCTCCAAACTGTTGTGCGCATATTGTAAAAGAGCTCCCTAAAACCGGTGTAATCGTACGAATGGGACCTATTCTTGATGGTTTTTCGCCTCACATGAAAGATTATCCGGAACAGCAGACTTTCAAATTGTCTTCAGAAAGAGAACCGGGAATGGAGGATGTTGTTTCGGCGCTTAAAGAATCAGAAGCTGAAATCATGCTTAATTATTTGCCGGTTGGTTCTCAATCAGCTACTCACTTTTATGCTGAGTGCGCCCTTAGAGCCGGTCTCGGATTTGTAAACAATATCCCGGTGTTTATTGCAAGTGACAAATCGTGGGCCAATCGGTTCAAAACATCAGGTCTCCCGATCGTAGGCGATGATATAAAATCCCAGATTGGAGCAACCATCGTTCACCGGGTATTAACGGATCTCTTCGTAAAGAGGGGAGTAAAGATCGACAATACATATCAACTCAATGTAGGAGGAAATACAGATTTTCTCAACATGATTAATAGGGAACGGCTTCAATCCAAGAAAATCTCCAAAACGGAAGCTGTGAAAGCTGTTGCGACTGATCAACTCGATAATGACAAAATCCATGTTGGTCCAAGCGATCATGTTGCCTGGCTAAAAGACAACAAAATATGTTTTATCAGGATGGATGGGCGTATATTTGGCAATATCCCGATAAATCTCGAGTTACGTTTATCCGTGGAAGATTCACCCAACTCTGCGGGAGTTGGCATAGACGCGATTAGATGTTGTAAACTTGCCCTGGATAAGGGAATAGGGGGAGTTCTGGAAGGGCCGTCCGCCTATTTCATGAAAAGGCCTCCCCATCAATTTACCGATGATGAAGCATTCAAACTGACGGAGGCGTTCATACTGGAGCACGCCTCTGGGAGATGAAAATCCCATAAAATGTCTTTAACCAGTTTTTAGAGTGATCAAAATTCGTATACGGAGTCATGAAAAGAGTGGCACACTTGGACTCTCAGACGGTTTTACGATCCTATTCAAAAATTCGGGCCATTTACAAAGCCCTAAAGAGATCGTTAAACCAACCCAAGTTACTGTTGTTTCTTTCAGAATTCGTCAAACCGGGGGAACTTGTTTTCGATGTGGGAGCCAATGTTGGCAATTACGTCTCCATGTTCCTGAAACTCGGCGCAAAGGTTGTGGCTATTGAACCTCAGCAGGATTGTCTGAAATCACTGGTTTCAAGATTCGGCAATGACGACCGTGTTTCAATAGAACCTGTGGCCTTGGGCGCCCAGGAAAAACAGAGTTTTATATACCTGAGTGAAGTTAGGAACCCTATTGCCTCAATGTCTGAGGACTGGATTAAAGCGGTAAAGCAAAGCGGGAGGTTCAGATTTTTCAGATGGGGGAGTCCTCAGCCCGTCTCCGTAACTTCTATGGATAAGATGATTGAGAAATACGGAGCCCCATCTTTTTGCAAGATAGACGCTGAAGGATACGAACATGAAATTCTGAAGGGGGTTAGCTTTCCTCTCGGAAGACTTTCCTTCGAGTACCACATAGAATACCTTCCCAAGTTAGAGTCCTGTTTAAACACTCTGGCGGAGCTTGGACCATACTCGTTTAATTTCACGGTCGGTGAACAGCCCTTTTTCAAATCATCGGTATGGCTCAATTCCAATGATCTACTGAAAATGTTACGCACATTCTCCGTTAGGACTCTACAGGGGGACATTTATGGGGTTCTTGACAAGAATAGGTCGGAAACGAGGAAATTGCCAAATTAGTTATCAAAAGGTTTTTAATCATCAATAGCCGGCCGCAGATTGAGCAGCATTCTTGCTCTTATGTTCCAATCCAGAATCAATTGGGAAACACTATTAGGTACAAGCTGTTCCCAGGCTTCGTCGAAGAGGATTCTACGTCTCACTTCAGTTCCGGTTAGTCCTTTTTCCTCTGGCGACTTTTCCCATATCACGTGAGTCCTTAACCCATGGGTACTTAGAAGCTCCAGCTTCTTTTTACCCCAGCTATCGTATATGGTTAAATAAAATACAGCCTCTGAGGGAATGTAGTAGCTGTAAAGTTCGGGAAAATTGATAGGAAAAGGAACGATCGAAAATTTGTGATGAGGTGTCTCGAATTCGTTCAGTACAGCTTTAAGCATCACGTATCGCTCAAAGTATGTGAGTGGATTCGAAGAACTGAGATGCCGATGGGGGGCGGCGGAATCGTCTTTCGACTGCGACGGATCAGGGTTGGTAATACCAATTATGAGATGCTCACACAATGATCTGCCTGCAAGAAGATATTTAAGGTGATCGTTATGAAAGATTTGGAATCGTCCGATAACAGCTCCTAATCTATCCAAATCGGTATCTCCTGAAATCACGGACGTCTTTCAGCCATGTCAGCTTTCGGCGTCATCCGGGGTTATAGCCTTGATGATCGCTGGGTTATCCTATAACAATCCCGAGCCATCATGAGTTCTTCGTTGGCCCTAATCGCCAGAATTCTTATTGCCGCATTATCACTGGATATATCTTTAACAGGGCTTTGAGCTGTCACAGGAGTCAGATCGCAGTTTTTGGAGGGATCCAAAACGAAACCAAGAGCATCAGCGCCCTCAAGAGACTTTTCACGCACAATAGCGCTGTTTATACCAATGCCTCCTGTAAAAACCAGGACGTCGCAACCTCCTAGCGCCATTAACATTGACCCTATCGATCGCTTGACCTTATAACAAAACGCATTTAGGGCCAGGCGCGCCCGTTCATTACCTTGCGTTGCGGCGGTCTCGATTTCCCGCATGTCTCGGCTCAATCCACTGATTCCAAGCAAACCCGATGAATGTACCAGCATGTCCGTGAACTGCTCAGGAGAGAGATTTTCCTCGTCCATTATTATTGGTATCAATCCAGGATCGACATCGCCGGATCTGGTCCCCATGATCAGACCTTCTACCGTGCTGATCCCCAAACTGGTATCTATGGATTTTCCATATCTTATCGCACAACAACTGGCTCCATTTCCCAAATGACAACAGATAATCTTCAGTTTGTTCAAAGGTGTATTCAGGAATTTTGCTGACTCGTTAGCCGCAAAGGCATGGGAGTTCCCATGATAACCAGTCCTTTTGTACCCTTTTTCTGCAAAATATCGATACGGAAGTCCATAGATCGCGGCTTCGTCAGGGATGTCTCTGTGGAAAGAGTTGTCAAAAACCGCAACATGGACAGCATGAGGCATCTTCTCCATGCACTCTTCAATTTCAAGTATCATTGCCGGATGATGTAGAGGGAAAAACCGGTTCATACTCCGAATTTGATCCAGTACTTCCTGGATGACCACAACTGATTCCCTAAATTTTCCTCCTGT
>JAMCYH010000035.1 GCA_023474025.1 Deltaproteobacteria bacterium | reverse complement strand
TCCTTGCTGGTCGCGGTATCAATCGTTGGCCGTCACCCAACATTCGTTTCGGATTGTCGTGACGAAGATAGAGTGCTGATGCCCCATTAGTGGCCAAAATAATCGCTCTACCCGAAAGCGCTTGCCATTGGCCGGAAGGTTGATCCAAAACCTTCACCACACCAGCGCCACATTCCATCACTAGATCAGTTGCCATGAACTTACTTAAAAATTCAGTTCCTAGTTCTTGATTTCTATTTATTAGGCATCTAATAATTTCTTCGCCCTGGACATGTTTGTAATCCTTGGCGAACAGGTAGCCATTCCTGAATTCGGCTTTTATACCCCACCTCCGTAACTCACTCAGTCTCTGGGGAGCTTCGTTTACAAGGATTTCCACCAGTTCCAGTTGATTGATACCGCGACCAGCAAGGAGCGTACGTTCGAGATGCGCTTTGATCGTGTCGGCATTTAAACCGCCAGCCATTACACCGGCGCTGACCCAAGAGCAGGTCGACTTGCCCACAGGACCCTTTGACACCACACAAACCCTTAGCCCCGCTTCACGGGCGGATATAGCGGCTCGTAGACCTGCCGCTCCGCTACCTAAAACCAAAACATCGTAGGGAAATAGCGTCATATACGTTCTACTCTTTTAGAGATTTTCAGACAAAAGTTGTTGGTTTCCAATTATGATCCCTCAGGTAAGCGAGGTTAAACCGGTTAGGAGATCAATTCAATTAAATTATAGAGTAACACTCAGGATTAAAATTGACGCAGTGGCCCGATTGAACCGACGTAGATGGCGGCGGCCGGAGCGACTTGAATACGTTGACCGATAAGTTCGGGACATAAAAAACTGGAATATGCTATCTATTTGTGACCCCTTATAGCGACTCGGTAGAATGGTCCGGGTTTTTGAATTGAATTCAGGGGGGCCCCTGTTATCTGGCTCAGTCCACCAAGGATTACAAACATGCCTGCACGCAACATGAATCTATTCGACACTCAGTTGGCCACTATTTGCAACGATTACAGGATCAACACGAAATGGCTGATATCGCCTTCTATGAGGATTGGATTTCAGTGGCTTGACAATGTGACCCGCGCCGGACAGCCTGTATTGAACGTTAGAGTAAAAACATTGCAACGTGCAGCACTTGAATTGGCCATGCATGAGCTTGACCAAACAGGCAAAAGGTATCTTGGTCGACTTCGCTCTGAGTTGCTCGTTTCATCAATTTTCATGAAGCTCAAGGGACTGGGCCAGGGATACTTCACGGCGCTGGAACCAAGCCGGGGAATTATTCAGGCTTTTGTGTCAACCATTAATGACATTCGCCTCTCCGGAATCAAGGCAGCCGATCTTCAGCCAGAAGTCTTTGAGGTTGAGGAGAAGGGTCTGGAAACTCAAAAAATTCTTGTTCAATACGAGGAGGAGTTAGAAAAACAGGACCTTGTGGACTTCTCTGACGTCCTGAGGATAGCGATCAAGAGGATCGAGAACGACCCCGCCGTCATACCCCAAGAGACCTTAGTCTTGGCGCCTCAGGCCCTCTGGGATTCTGCCACCAGTCTTGAAAAAGGCTTTCTAAAGGCCTTTCCTGACCACAATCTGAGAATTATCTCCGAGGACAACATAGGAACAATCCCGGAAGATGATGGAACGGATAGAGCTCTGCTTAGAAAAATTTTGGCGCCCGCGGATTGCCCCCCACCAGAGGGCGATGGCACTGCGTTTATTTACAGAGCCATCGGAGAAGTGAACGAGGTTCGAGAGGTTTTTCGAAGATGCGCAGAGGGATCCATCCCCTTTGACGAGGTTGAAATCCTGCACACTGACGGAGCGACCTACGTGCCGTTGATCTATGAACTGGCATGGACACTTAAGTCTGATGAGGGTCAATCAATTCCGGCGACATTTGCTGAGGGCATTCCCACGAGTTACAGCAGGCCAGGCAGAGCGCTTCGAGCGTGGCTTTCCTGGATAGAGAACGATCACACCCAGTGGACACTTGTCAGGATGATTCAGGACGGGACACTCCGAATGGACAAGGCGGAAGAAGATGGCTTCAGCTTTTCACTGATTGCCGCAACCCTCAGAGGTTTACCCATTGGAGCTGGAGCCCAGAGATACCTGAAGGCTATTGATGACCAGATTCATGCGCTTGAACAACCGCTTCCAGACAAGGAGTCCGACGAAGACGCTGTTCCTGATAGAGCCGGCAAGCATAGCAAGAGAATAGAATGTCTTAGTGAGGTTCGAAACCTCGTCAAAAGGCTTTTGGAAAGGAACATGACAAAGGATTCGAACCACAAGAAAATCCTTGAGACGGCTCATTGGTTTCTTGAAGACTGTTGCAGATGCGTAAACGAGTTGGACGAATATAGCAAGGGACGGTTGCAGACTGAAATCAAGGAATTGATGTCGTGTTTCGATCAAGATACCCAGGATGCCGGATTCGACATATGGGAATGGCTTTCTTCGCTCCCGGGAGTTTTAAGCGTAGCTGGTCAGGGCCCCAGGCCCGGATGCGTTTATGTTGCAACGGTTGGAGACGGAGGCCATTCCGGCAGGAAGGACACCTTTATATTAGGCCTGGACGATTCAAAGTTCCCGGGGGCCGGATTGCAGGATCCTCTCCTCCTGGATGCAGAGCGTAAGAAGATTTCTTCAAACCTCCCTACATCCTCTGGCCGAACGAACAAAAAAGTGGAAGATTTTGCCAGGCTGCTTTCGCGTCTCCGAGGAACCGTAACACTCTGCTACTGCTGCCGAAGCCTGGATGATGATCGGGAGATTTTTCCCAGCTCGGTTTTGATGTCCGCTTACAGAATCCTTTCTGGTAATCACGACGGGGACCAGGACTCTTTCCTTCAATGGCTTCCCGATCCCATATCGTTTGCAGCTCAAAGCTCTGAGCAATGCTCCTGTGTATCAGAATGGTGGCTCTGGAAAACCTGCGGGGACAAAGAAATCATCGATTCACAAGAAGTTGTCGCAAAGAGTTTTCCGCATTTGGGTCAGGGAATGGTGGCGCGTTCACATAGGCAGAGTGACATTTTCACGGAATACGATGGCTGGGCGCCCCAAGCAGGGATCGATCTGGACCCAACCGCTCCCGATGGGCCGATACTCTCATCGAGCCGGTTGGAAAAACTAGGCTCGTGTCCCTTGGAATATTTCTTTCGGTACGTGCTCGAAGTGAAAACACCCGAAGAATACAAAGTCGATCCATCTGTATGGTTGGATCCTCTTCAGAAAGGGACTCTCCTTCACTCAGTATTTCGGGAATTCATGGCAACCCTGAAAAAGGACAACCTCCTTCCCGATGTGGACCGTCACTCCAAACTAATGTCCGACATACTTGACCGGCAGATAAAAATTTACAGGGACACGATTCCTCCACCCAGCGAGGAATTGTTCAACGCGACCGTCCGGGAGTTTCGCAGGACCACACTGATCTTCCTTCAGGAAGAAGCGCTATCCTGTAAGTCGAGTGTCCCCTTCTACTTTGAAGCCGCCATTGGCTTGCCTCAGGATGGAGATCCGACTCCTCTTGACACTCTCGAACCGGTCTCTATCAACTTGCCAAATGGGAAGTCTATCAGGACTAGAGGCCGAATAGATCGTATTGACCAGCTATCAAACTCCAATAAAAATGATTTTTCGGTATGGGATTACAAGACCGGTTCAACATGGGGGTACGACCGGAGCAAGCCTTTTCGCCAGGGTCGCAGAATTCAAAGCGTCCTTTACCTGGCTTTGTCGGAAAAACGTCTTAAAGAGACATGCTCACCCACCTGTTCTGTGGCTAACTTCGGGTATTTCTTTCCGGGTTTTCGCGAGCATGGTGAACGCATTTCCTGGGAATCCCATCAGCTAAAAGCAGGGAAGGAAGTCCTCGCTGGGCTCGTGGAAATGCTTCAGACCGGATGCTTTCCATTCACAACCGACCCAAGTGACGTGAACTTTACAGATTACGGGATGGTTTTCAGCGACATTGAGGAGCTTGTGCGAAATACCAGGATCAAGATGGAAAATCCCGCTAACAAAAACATGGAGCCATTCAGAAAACTGCGTTCATGATCACCCCTATCCTTTAAGGAAAGGACCACAATGACCGAAAATCAGGCCACAAATGAGGCCAAGCTTAAGGATAAGGCCGCTCGCGAGCTAATTCTAAAGGTATTGAACCGCAATCTGTTGGTGGAGGCGGCGGCAGGGACCGGCAAGACATCCAGCATGGTCCAGCGCATGGTGGAACTGTTGCGATCAGGCACATGTAAAAATATCCGGAGCATGGCTGCTGTCACGTTCACTCGCAAAGCCGCTGCGGAGCTTAAATCACGATTTAGGATAAAGCTTGAAAAATGCGTTCGCTCAGAAAACGGATTCCCTCTCCATAACCTTGAGAGAGCTTTACAAAACATGGAGCAGTGTTTCATCGGCACTATTCATTCGTTTTGTGGTCGCCTTCTCCGGGAACGGCCAGTCGAAGCTGAAATTGATCCTACATTTGAAGAGCTTGACGAAGACGGGGATGCGATTCTCCGGAAGGAGGCATGGACCGAGTACTGCTCCAGAGTTTTTGTGGAGGACAGCGACGGAGTCCTGGATGAGCTGGATAAACTGGACCTGCGGCTCCAGGACCTGGAAGAAACCTTTGTTCGTTTCACCAATTATCCCGACGTTGCTGTCTGGCCCACTCCGGGAGAAAAACCTGACTTTGCGATATTTGATCCTGTTAGAGAGAGGATATTCCAATATATTTTACACATGAAGTCGCTTGCGCCGAGACTTCCTGAGGAATGGGGCAGCGACAAACTGATTCCCAAATACCTGCGTCTGCCGAGAGTCCTTTATCACTATGGATCTCTGGATCGGCTGGCAGATGTTGCGGCAGTGCTTCAGGAGTTCAATGCGGACGGCAAAATAGTACAAGCCAGTTGGACACAAAATGGTTTTCTTACTAAAGACGAAGCTAAGACGGAGCAAGCCAGGTGGAAAGAGTTTCGATCGGATGTCGTTGGGCCGGCTTTGAAAAGGTGGAGAGAGTGGCGATACAGCCCTATCCTCAGGGTAATGGTCCAGGCTCAGCACGTCTATGATGAGATGAGACACTCCCGCGGCAAGTTAAGTTACACTGACCTTCTTATACGGGCTGCCAGGCTTCTTAGGGACAAACCCCATGTGCGATCCTATTTTCGAGATCGTTTCACTCACCTTCTTGTGGATGAGTTTCAGGACACCGACCCAATCCAGGCTGAAGTGATACTTTTGCTTACAACATCAAGCATAGCGGAAAACGATTGGAGGAAGGCTGTTCCAAGAGCAGGATCGCTCTTTGTGGTAGGCGATCCAAAGCAATCCATCTACCGGTTCCGCAGAGCGGACATCGTTACATACAATGAGGTGAAGGACGCCATACAAAAAGGAGGCAAACAAAAAGGGAGTGTTGTAGAGCTTTCGTCCAACTTCCGGACCTTGGAAAGCGTCATCTCATGGGTGAACAACGTGTTTGAACCGAATGAATCAGGATTGTCCCAACTGTCCAGCTCAATGGAGCGGTTTGATGAGACAGATTCACCTGAATCTCCTGGCTACGTAGGACTCGATCCATCTCGAAGAGACGCTGTGTCTGGAACTCTGACCGGCGTCTATTCCCTTACCATTCCCAAAGAATGTGATAACAAGGAAAAAGCCCTGAATTACGAGGCAGACCGGATAGCTTGCGCAATCCGACAGGCCCTTGACGATCCCGGTATTACAATTCCACGGACTGAGCAGGAAATTGAGCAAGGTAAGCCTAACAGACCACAGCCTTCAGATTTCCTCATCATAAATCGGAACAAAAGTTCGCTCAGCTTCTACGCCAGAAAGCTTGAAGAATATGGTATTGCAACCCAGGTTACTGGAGGAAGCGCTCTCAATGAAGTTCGGGAATTGAAGATGCTATACGCCTGCCTTAATTCTCTGACTAACCCGGATGATCCTGTGGCCCTGTTGGCTGTTCTTCGTGGAGAGCTCTTTGGTGTCAGCGACTCAACTCTATACGAGTTCAAGAAAGCTGGAGGGCGTTTTTCATTTCACGCGGAAATCCCAGAGAATCTCGATGCCTTGTATTCAGACCAGTTCAAAAACGCTTTCTCCCGTATGCGGTCTTATAGCCTTTGGCTTTCCAGGATGCCACCACTTGCGGCCTTCGAAAGAATCGTGGCCGATTTGGGATTGCTTGTGCTTTCGTCGATTCGTCCAGGAGGAAACGTCCAGGCGGGAAGTTTTTGCAAGGCTATTGAGATACTCCGGGCGTTTCAGCATGAAACCTGGACAACCACCCAGATTGTAGAACAACTGGGACAGCTTGCCCAGGAAGCTATTGCTCACGATGGGATCTCGGCCAGTTCCGACAATCAATCCACGGTACGAATCATGAATCTCCACAAGGTCAAAGGGCTTGAAGCTCCGGTAGTTTTTCTTGCATGTCCTTATGGTGATTCGGAGCATAATGTTGAATTCCATATCGACAGGTCAAGTAATGATGTCACTGGTTATCTGGGGGTGTACGGGAAAAAGTCCGGTTGGGCAAGAACGCTTCTTGCCCAACCCGCGAATTGGGACAATCTCACTGCTAGAGAGTCGAAATTCCTGGAGGCCGAGTCGTTGAGACTTCGTTACGTTGCGGCCACCCGGGCGGGGGTCGCTCTCATCATTACGAAAAGGGATTCTGGTAGGGGCGATAGCCCGTGGAAATGCTTCCACCCATATCTGACTTCCGAACTGGAAATCGGCGCCTTTTCTCAAACGGCAAAGCCGACCAGGGAAAAGATGGCCATCACCTTGAACGAAGCGCAGCAGGCTCAAAAAGACATTGAAGCCAGGATTAGCCACGCATCGAAACCTACCTACGATACCCTGCGGGCAAAGGATTTTGCTCTGAGTAAAACGCTGGTAACACTTACTCCCGATGAAAATTTAAAGCAGGACGAAGAATTGGGAACGGAACCAGACGAGATCGTCGATGCTGGTGAGCATGGAATAGAATGGGGAACACTTATTCACACGCTGCTACAACTTGCCATGGAGAATCCTCAGGCTGATCTGCAACGAGCATTTTTGACAGCCGCCGCTGACAGCGATTTTGAAATCAAGTATGGAGCCTTGGCGGAAACTACTATCAGGAACGTAATGCATTCTGAGCTTTGGCTCAGGGCTCAACAGAGCAAAACCAGATTGATTGAAGTTCCATTTCAGGTCCTGAAAGGAAACGTAACGGAGACAGGCGCCGCTCTGCCGACGATCATAAAAGGCTCCGTTGACCTCATATTCAAAGAAAACAAGGGCTGGGTACTAGTTGATTACAAGACGGACATTGTAAGAGAAGACACATTTCAGAGGGTTGTTGATAAGTATACCCGTCAGTTGCAAATTTACTCTGAAGCATGGCAGGAGTGTACTGGTGAACCGGTCATTGAAATGGGTCTTTACCTTATTCGGCTCGACAAATATGTTCGAGTTTAGTAGTAAATTTTGTGCGCTACAGCAACCACTAAGTTTTTTTCTGTAGACGTCTGAAGCGGCAGAAGTGATTATTCCGTTTTGGATTCATACTTCAATTGATTTATAATAACGCCAGCGAGGATAGGTCGATGAGACAGCCGGCAGTTGGAATAAATCCTAAATTACTTAAATGGGCAAGGGAGACGGGAACTGAACTCTGATTCCATAACAATCTTGGATTTCTTGATGACCTTCTATTAAGCACCTACTCACTACGAAAAGACTGCCATTCAGATTTACATTGAGCCTGGGCAGTATGGAACCGCCTTGAATACCAGATCATGGAATAATTATTCAGATGTATTTTTAGCTAGAGAGTTAGTGTGAAATTTAGAGAGCAGAATCCAAAGTCAGGAAGATGTTGTTAAATTTATCATATTGACTAATTTGGTTAGGGGGATTATTTTCTGAACCATGGAGAAACGCAAACCTCATTATAATCTAGGAGAGGTAAAAACAGTAGTTTCTGATCCTAATAGCCATCCCTTCACAGCAAGCGCAAGGAGGGGAGGCATCGCTTTGGGTTTGACTACACAAGAGATGCGACAGGTTGTTTTGGCGATTTCTCCATCAGATTTTGTCAAATCAATGACGACAAAACTGGACAACAAGGTTTGGCAAGATGTGTATCATGGCTCAACTCCATCAGGCGATTCCGTATATATCAAAATCACTGGTTACACTGATGGTCGGTCTCCTGTTATTTCATTTAAGGAAAAATGAGGTGGAACTATGCAATGTCCAGCATGCGGCTATCCAGAGATGGAACAAAAGAACCAAGACGAGACGCTTTCTTTCAGCGGTCAATCAGTAACAGTTGAGAACCTAAAAGGTGAGTTCTGTCCGGCTTGCGGTGAAGGTGTATGGGATTCAGAAAGTAATCAACGTCTTGATGAAGCGCAGACAGCATTAATGAATACTGCTAGATCTGAGGTGAGCGCCAATATCCGACGTATTCGCAAGTCGTTGAAGCTTACTCAATCAGAGTTGGCAAAGAACTTTGGCCTCGGACCGTTGGCCTTGTCTCGTTATGAAACAGGGAAGACTCAGCCACCACTTTTGCTTGTCAAGGTTCTCTCATTGTTGGAGAAACACCCTGGCTTATTAGAGGAATTGCGAGAAATGAATGCGCCTCATGGGGACGTGATAACCGGTACTGGCAATGCCACTCGTCGCAAAAGGGCGGCAGTCTAGAGCCAATTTATCTATGTCTTTGGAGATGAACATAGAAAGGAACGTTTGAGCCCGCCGGAAACCATAATATCCCTTGGACAAGTTAGCCCCAACCTTCCTTTGATATAGTCATTTTTGAAATCCGGTTCGCTAGAATGGCATACATCGGAAACGATAGGTTCAATCTTGCGTACATGAGCCATACCGGGAATTGGAATGAGATCTACTACGGCCTCTCCGTTGAAGAATGCCTTACGGCCATCCGGGACGAACCACATTTCTTGCTTTAGGAAACGAATGGGGCCAACGGTGCTCCGTGACGACTACACAAAGCTTTCCCTGATGATGAATAGGCGCCGGTTGAGTTCGTTAACGTGAATGCCTATGCGGGAAACCTCTTCATCATACGGTCGCTCTATTCCCATGATCATGAGAAAATCATGGAGCTGTCCCGCGATTGTCCTAGTACCGAGGTTCATGGAGCTGCCTACATCTCTGGCACTTGTGACGACCCATCCCCGCTGAAGCGTCTGGAGGCGGAACTCATAGCCAAGGCCACACTCAATGCAGCAGCCACAAAGGCCAGGCAGCTACTTGCCAGAAAATACCCATGATAATTCCAATTGGCCACCAGTGCGCCACCTAACACCGGGCCTAAGAAAAATCCCGCTTGAACGGCGAAGAGCATCAGGTTTGCGTTAAGGGAGCGGAAATGGGGCGCGGAGATCTGTAGCATCAGGCCGTTGATAGCGGGATAGCCTAAACCCATCCCTAGCCCGAAAAGGGCGCCCACGAACGGCACAGCCCAAAGCCCAGGGAGGTGATCCAGCGTCAGGTGTCCCAGCCCAACGATAATGAAGCAGATTCCGACAAGCCAAACCTTGTCGATCACATCGAACATCCGGCCCCCCAAAAGCCGAATGAAGATCATTGATACCATCTGCACGGTGAAAAAGGCCCCTACGTTGGCGAGACCCTGCTGTTGCGCAAATCCCTTGAACAGAAAGAACAGACTGCTCCAGTTGGAAAAGTAGCTCATGTTCAACAAAAGCAGTAACGCCACCGGTAGTTGGAGCACGTTGGCCCGGATGTCGGCCCACGCGGGCAGATGTCCTTGTGGCGCAGATCCTAACGACGCCCCCTGCCGTCGACGAATCCGTAAAACAATAAATGCCGCTGGAACCAGTGATACTGTGGCAGCCGCATAGCCATAGGGCGGGGAAGGTATGAAAGGGGCTAGCGCATCCATGATCGCGGGTACTCCCGCATAGCCCAGCAAAATAGCCACTGAGTAAAGTCCAAAAGCCTGGCCGCTTTTCTCAAGAGGGATAACTGACACGAATAGGGCCATTACCCCACCACTCGTGCAGAACTGGCCGGCGCCGTTAATTATGCGCAACGCTATCAGCCCGTAAAAAGAATGAACAAAAAGATAGCCTATACCGCAGGCTATCATCAGCATCATGCCCAGCAGCATAACACGGGGAGCGTTTGTGATGTTCAGGAATGGACTTCCCAACAGATAGAGAACCATAGCGGTGAGCGAATAAGCGCCGATTACCAATCCACACAACCCGGTGGGAATCCCCAAAGTTTGCAGATAGTTGAAGAGGTTGTAGAAGACGCTAACGTTGCAGACGGCCAGGAATGCGACCATGCACAGCCCGAAAAACTCGAACGAGAATAGCTTGTGAGTTTCAGTCACAAACATCCCCTTGGGAGCATGTCACAAATTTTGTGGAAGGGAAACCGCTGTGCTTATAAGTGATTATCATGCACTGAAACCTGGGACTCGATCTTTGTAAACTATAGTGAATTGGGATTGCGAGTTTTTCAATGCCAAGTATAACAGCTTGGTAGCGGATTCGTCATTTGGAAAATTCTCTCGACTGCGTTCGTGATATAGATCATTTTACGTATTTCTATAAGCCAGGATAAGTATGGTCGGCCCCAACTGTCCAGGCGTGATCAACCTGAATCCCAATCTACCACTCTAACCCAATTCACAGAATTTTCTAATTTCCATTTTTCTCTCGTTTTTTGAGGTTTTCAGAATTTCTGGCCCAATTTTTAAGTAATGATCATTGCCTTCCATCGGGTCCCTTAACCCGATTCAGATCTTTTTCAAGGAAATCTACAAAGTTAGCAGATGGACTGTCTTGCGGCACGGGCTTCAGACTCTAACCACCTCAAGAGGACGTGTATTTCGTAGGCGAATTAAAGTTCAACATCTTCTATATCAGGCAATGGCGGCAAATCGCTCAACTCATTCAGTCCAAACACTTGTAAGAATGTCTTGGTCGTAGCATACAGCAAAGGGCGACCTGGAATATCATCACGACCTACGACACTTATCAATTCCCTTTCAACGAGATTTTTTATTGAACTGGAACTCTCTACACCCCTTATTTGTTCTATCCGGATTCGTGTAGCAGGCTGGTTATATGCTACGATGGCCAATGTCTCGAGGGCAGCCCGACTCAAACGCCAAGGTTTCAGGTCCTTGAGTGTTTGTATCCAGGGGGCGACTTCCGTAAGGGAACGAAACTGATACCCACCATCGACTCGCTCCAGCTTGAAACCCCTATTCCTGGCCCCATATTCCCGCTCTAACTCATCTAGAGTGACCTGAATTAATCGTTTTGACGCTTCCGGTACAACCTTTCGCATGGATTCAAAACTTATCGGTTCCGAACTGATGAAAATCAATGCCTCTAAAACCGACTTGAGTTTTTTCTCATCCAACTTGAATTGAAACCCCTTTAATATGATTGTGCCAGCTTAATACATAAAGGAGAAAATTCAAACATATGGACATGATAATTTACAGCCTCAGGTACATATTTGATGCCTGTAGCTTTTATGTTACAATAGTTGCAATAATCAGGCGCAGCAAGAATCCATGACAAAGGTTTTGAAATGAAGTTTGTAGAAGACAACCCCCAAAGCATTACCAGCGCCGAAATCGTAGTGGGAATCCCTTCACTCAATGAAGCTGACCTAATATCCTTTCCTACCCTCCAGGCCGATCGAGGTCTCACAAAATATTATCCCGATAAATCCGCAGTCATTGTAAATGTCGACAACAATTCTCCGGATGACACTCACCAGGCGTTTATGAAGACCAGGACAGAAACGCCCAAGATTTATGTCTCGACCGAAGAAGGTGTTACAGGTAAGGGGAATAATTTAAGAAACCTCTTTGATAAAGCGCTGGAGCTTGAAGCGAAGGCTGTTCTTGTAATTGACGCGGATCTCAAGAGCATTTCACCGATGTGGATCAGGAACCTGGCGGAGCCTCTTTTCGACGATTATGACTTTGTAGCCCCCCTCTATATTCGTCACAAATACGACGTTACGGTTACCAACAGCATCGCCTATCCCCTAACCAGGGCGCTTTATGGCCGACGAGTAAGACAACCCATTGGTGGAGACGTGGCGTTTTCGAACAAACTTGCGCGCTGCTTTGCAGAATCAGCCATCTGGAATGATGCTATAGCGCATTTTGGAATTGACGCATGGATGACAACTGATGCAATTAGGACTCATAGCTCAATAATCCAGTCCTTCATGGGGAGGCCAAAGGTCCATAAGGCCAGAGACATTGATTCTGAAGTCGGTTTACTATTCGAAGACGTGCTTGGAACTATATTTGAACTAATGCTCCATTTTGATTCTTTCTGGAAGGACGTCAAGTGGAGTAGACCCACAGCGGTTTTTGGATTCGGATTGGGAGACATAGAAGTGCCACCGCCCGTAAGAATTGATACGCAAATGTTGTGGGACAAATTTGTTTCAGGTGTGCGGACAAAGTGGGATTTTTATTCAAAAGCGCTGGCAAGGGAAAGTGTTAACAAGCTTGAGGAAGTTATGGATATTCCTGCCATGGGTTTTGAATTTCCGACCGGTCTGTGGGCTAAAATTATTTACGATTTCGCCGTAGCATACAAACAGGCTTCCCTCGATAGAGGTGAACTCATAAGGGCGCTTATTCCTTTACATTATGGAAAAACGTTGTCATTTGTAATCGAAACAGAAGCCATGAATAACCAACAAGTTGAAGAATTTATTGAGGATCAGTGTCTTCAATTCGAAAAGTCAAAACCATACCTGGTTGAACGTTGGGATCAATTTTGATCCTTGAAGATAACACATAGACAATACTGGATAATGTGTTTCCTGATCATGCAAGGAGACTTTAGGATGCGCAAAATTCTTATAGTTGATGATGAAGAAGGCATAAGAATGCTCTATTCAATGGAGCTTCAGGATGATGGTTATGAAGTTATTACTCTACCGGACGGAAACGGCCTGATCGATGTGATAGAAAAGGAACATCCTGATTGTGTGATCATGGATATAAAGATGAAGGAATTCAACGGATTAGACCTTCTCCAACAAATACGAAAACAATATTATGACTTACCTGTAATACTTAATTCAGCGTATTCAAGTTTCAAAGTGGATCTCAAAACTGTAGCTGCCGATTATTATGTAGTAAAAAGCTCGGACTTGACGGAACTCAAAGAGAAACTAAAATTAGCTTTAGAAACGAAGGTCCCCTGAAGTCTAATCGCAAACTTATCAGCACGGTAATTTTAATTCATCGGACCACCTTCATGAAGTTTCAAAATGTTATTGATAACCAAATCGTGCAACTTTGGCTGCGAGGCTAATATTGGAGTTAACCAAATCTGTCCGAATTTCTAGCTGAATACCCCAGCCTAACTTTTTCGGCTTCTCATTTTTTCCAATGAAAAGCCTTCGAAGGGGACTCATTATGGCAAACAGGTTCGCGTCGGAAGAATTGACAATATCCAATAGGGGAAATTTGGATCCTACAGTCATTTACAGCGTCGATCCTGCGGATTTTCGCTATATGACTGTTAATGTGCCTTGCCAGTCCGCATGCCCTGCGCTTACGAACATCCCGGCATACATCCGGGCCCTGTATGAGCTAAAGTTTGGGGTCTCATATGAAATCAACCGGGCTGTGAACCTTCTACCCGGCACGCTTGGACGAATTTGTTCGCGTCCATGTGAACTTAAATGTCGGCACGGCGAAACTGAACTTGGCGCAGCAGTTAATATTTGCCACGTCAAGAGGGCGGCGGCGGATTTGAGACGACCAGGACATGCTTACCTGACCCCCAGATTCGCGCCAGCAGGTAAAAGTGTTTGCGTTGTGGGGTCCGGGCCAGCCGGGCTTGCCGCTTCTCATGATCTCGCAATAATGGGATTTGATGTCACAGTTTATGAATCCTGTGATGAACCTGGTGGAATGTTGAGGTATGGAATCCCTGAATTCCGATTGCCGCGAAATATTCTTACAGAGGAAATTCAGAACATTTTAAGACTTGGCGTATCCATCAAAACAGGACTTCAGGTTGGGGTGGATGTAACTTTCGAATACCTGCTCAGCCATTTTGACGCTGTGCTTGTAGCGGCGGGATGCTACCAACCAATGAAACTCGGGACTCCTGGTGAAGGCTTGGACGGGGTTCGTTCCGGTCTTGAATTCGTAATGGATATTGCCTCGGGTAAAAAGATTTCCGTTGGCAAGAGAGTGCTGGTTATCGGGGCCGGTTTCACAGCGTTTGACTGTTCTCGCCTGGCCCTGAGGCTAGGAGCTGAAGATGTCAGTATTTGCATCAGAGGTTTTGAGGAAGACCTTCGTGTAACCAGCGATGAAGTTTTCGAGGCTAAACGCGAAGGGATCAAAATCAGGTCCCTTGCTTTGACGAAACGAATTTTAGGAACAGAAAGCGCGGAGGGTATCGAGTTTCTAAGGACCCGACCAGTCGAAAGGCCGCAAGGGGGTCGGAGAACAGTCGAAGCTATACCCAACAGCGAGTTTACCATTGATGCCGACACGGTCATCGTAGCTATAGGACAAACGCCCGAGGCAATTAACTCGCCGGGGGCAAAAAGTCAGAATGGCGTTTTGATAGGTGATCGCGAAAACTTCCAATCATCATCCCCCAAACTTTATGTCACAGGAGACTACCTTACTGGACCGACTACGGTAATTGAATCGATTGGAAACGGAAGAAAAGCTGCTGAGCGAATAGCAGAAGACCTTGCCGGACGAAAATTCAAGGAATGGGTCATAAGGATTCAGGAAACCAGAATAACAGACAGAGATCGATCCTGGGATTTTATCCCCCGACTCGAAATGCCTTCGGTCCTACCGGTAAAGGACCGCTTTGTCGGAGAAGGGACTGTTGAAGTTGAAACAGGCTATAACAAGGAACAGGCTCACCAGGAATCGAAAAGATGTTATCTTTGTTATCTTCATTACGAAATTGACGTCAAAAAATGCATTTACTGCAGATATTGCATAGACAACGCCCCTAGAGACTGCATAAAACTCGTGAAACAAATTAACCTGGATGAAATAGGGGCCGTCAAAGAGCTTGTCGAAACAACTACTTGGTCTGAGGTAAACGCCGTTGTGATTGACAATTCTCGATGTATTCGTTGTGGAGAATGTGTGAGGGTTTGTCCAGTTGACTGTATTTCCGTTTCAAAGGTTGAGCTGGTTGAGCGGCCTTCCACTGTGGAGAATGAAGTATGAGCGTGCAGCGTTTCGTAATAATTGGAAACGGGCCGGCGGCCAATCATGCAGCCGACACTTTGCGCCAGCAGTTTTCTGAATCAAGGATCACGATCTTCAGCAAGGATCCTTTTAGAAGTTATCGTCCCCACCTTTTGCCAGATTTCATCTCCGGCCTGGTAAAAGAACAAGAAATTTATTTTAGACCTTACGATTATTACAAAGAAAGAGATATTACGTTGCGTTTGGGGCAAGCCGTTGTTGGCGTCGATTTTTCCAGGAACCGTTTATTCCTGGAACACAGAGAAGTGGTTCCATTTGACGGTTTGATTATCGCCACAGGAGCTAAACCTCGCATTCCCGAAAAGTTTCAGCTTTTCGCAGATATGATGTTGACGCTCAAAACCCCTATTGACGCAAAAATGTGGATCCAAAAACTCCTCGATGTTGAGTCGGTTGTAATTGTCGGAGGAGATTTGACTTCGTTAAGCTTAACCAAGGCCCTCGTCAAGCTCGGTAAACGCACAAGGTTTATCCTAACCGAGGAGGCGTTTTGGCCATCTGTGCTGACTAATGAAATATATAAAACGGCAACAGATCGTTTAGAGCGTCTTGGGATTGAAATCGTTCACTGCCGCAGGATTAGGCGGATTGCGCGATTGGGAGAAAATTCACTGGAAATAGAAACGGATAGGGAGGTTATAGAAACTGGCGCTTTAGGAGCTTTTTTTGGTCTGGTTCCTGACGTCGGTTTTTTAACCAAAACGGGATTGGATATTGATCGGGGCATACTTGTTGACGAGTTTTTAAAGACCAGGTTTGAAGGAGTTTATGCCGCAGGTGATTGCGCTCAGGTTTATCACCCTGTCCTTAGAGATTATTGGGTGTCGATTGGTTATGAAAACGCGGCTTTTCTGGGCCGAACTGCAGCTCTAAACCTGGCTGGTTCGCACCTTCAAGTTACACTGAAGGCAGAGAGCATTCTGGAAGTAGGTGGTGTTAAAGTCAACACATCGTGGTGGACGGAGTTTTGAAATGCCTGAAGTGGATTTTACAATTGAAGTTTGTGGTATGGCGGGAGACGGGACCATAGCGGCTGGGGCATTGATCAACGAAGCAATGTCACATGGCGGTTTTTCGGTTTTAGGTTTTGACTCTTATCCGGCCGAGATTCGAGGTTTTGGTCGTTGCGTGACAAATTCCAGGATAGGCTCGGACGTCATATTGGCTCTTGGAGAACAAACTCACGCTTTAATTTCTCTAAATGACGAACAGTCAAGATCGCGGGCTCCTTTTCTGGCTGAGAACGGTCTAGTCTTTTTTGACAGCAACCCGCCTGCTTACATACCCGAAGAAAAATCATTACTTTCGGTCCTGCCACCTAGCGCACAAGTCTTTGGGATTCCATTCAGCAACCTTGCTTCTGAGGCCGCTGGATCAACCCGGGGTCGAAACCTGACGGCTTTAGGAGGGTTCGCTGCAGTCGCCGGAATTGATCCAAATTTGTTCCGGGAGATTATAAAAGTAAAATTCAAACCCAAGGGAGATCGCGTTGTTGATATTAACATAGCTAGCTTCGATTCTGGCTATAAATACTCGGTGGAGAAATTTCAGGATCGATTACACGAATTTTTTTTCGCACCCGAAGACAGTCGATGGGCCTCCTCGAGTGATGCTCTCCGGAAACCTGGCAATTGGGATGGCTGCGATCGACTCAGGGCTTAAACTGTATTTTGGCTACCCGATTACTCCCGCTACTCCGATCATGGAATACCTTGCAAAATACCTTCCGGAGCATGGTGGCAGAGTGGTCCAGATGGAGGATGAAATTTCATCAATTGGAGCGGTGCTAGGTAGCTTCTACACTGGGGCCAGGGCTATGACGGCAACGAGCGGTCCAGGCTTTGCGCTTATGACTGAATTGATTACCCATGGCGTTATGGCGGAGATTCCGGCGGTTATACTTGATGCGCAGCGTGGTGGACCAGCTACTGGTTTACCTACCAAGACAGAGCAGTCGGATTTGCACGCAGCGGTTTTTGGGGGCCCAGGTGATTCTGCACGAATTGTGATAGCTCCAACCAGTGTGGAAGAATGCTACCATTTTTTAATTAGGGCGTTTCAACTCGCAGAAAAATATCAGACTCCAGTCATAGTTTTAACTGATTTTTTCCTGGATAACAGAGTTGAGAATATTCCTCTGGTCAGATCTTCAAGGGATAAATCAGCTAGTTGGAACATTTTCCCTGACGATTTGTTAAAAAATCGCTATCAGCGGTATAGTGACACTCCGTCCGGAATATCTCCTAGAGCTATTCCTGGGATGGAAGGATTCAATTTTACCGCTACCGGATTGGAACACACTGAATGGGGAGCCCCGGATTATTCTTCTGAAAATCATTCAAAGATGTCTGATAAACGGCATCGTAAAATTCGCTACGCCTTAAATGATCTCGATAAGCCTACAGAATTTTTTTCAGAAAAGTATTTTGATGTTGGAGTTATCGGATGGGGTTCGACATTTGGCTCAGTCCTTGAAGCGGTTATCAAATCCAGAAAAAATGGCTTCAAGGTGGGCGCACTGAAAATTACGTCAATTTTTCCTTACCACGCTGATATTATAGCGTCGTTTATGGCCAAAAGCAGGATTGTCCTGATACCCGAACTCAATTACGAAGGCCAACTGGCGAACCTGATAGCGCACTTGGATTCAAAACCAGTGGCAAGATTGAACCTTGTCACAGGAACTCCGATACCACCATCAGCAATTGTGACAAGAATTGAAGAATTACTTGAGGTGAAAGCCAGATGAAAACTCAGGCCAGGATATTGGCGGAACAGCTCAATGATATAAAGGAATCCGGCAAACTTGCCCCTCGTTCCGGGTCGCTTCCTACATGGTGCCCCGGTTGTGGATATTTCGGGATACACCAAGGCATTAATGAATGTATTTCAACCATGGGATTACCTCTCCATCAAGTTGTGACGGTTTCTGGAATAGGTTGCGCAGGGCGATACCCTTTTTTTTCTAAAACGTATGGTCTCCATACGGTCCACGGAAGGGCCCTACCTGCGGCCACCGGAGTCAAACTAGGCAACCCGAACCTTACAGTGTTCGCGGTTGGTGGTGATGGGGACGGACTGGCTATCGGCGGAGCGCATTTGCCGCACATAGCTCGAAGAAACATAGATGTGAACTACATCCTTTTCGATAACTCGATATACGGACTAACTAAAGGACAACCATCCCCAACATCAGCCCTCGGCTCAAAGACCAAGGCAAGTCCATACGGAACAGTGGACAAACCGCTTAACGCGACGTTGATGGCTTTGGCTTATGGGGCTTCCTTTGTTGCTCGCTTATTTGCGGGTGACCCTAAAAGCATTACGGAAGCGCTCATTGAAGGAGTCCGAAATCCGGGCTTTTCGTTTTTTCATATTTACACGACTTGCGTCACTTTCGACAAGACATTCAAGACGTGGACACATTTGAAAGAATGGACCCACCCTCTTCCGTCTGATTATGATGCCAGCGATTTGCGTCTGGCCTTCAACCAGGTCCTTGAAGATGATTTCAGCCTTGGCGTAATCTTCAGAAAAAAAGACTGACAACGGCCTTCTGTTGGTTGATTTATCCGCTTACTCAATCTGCCTTTAACTAACTTTTGGCATTGATTTTGTTATGTATCTTTCATGGGTGCGGAAAGTATTCCGCGTTCTTTCCGCGTTAATTCAACACACTATTACTGTATCGCGCTTAAATCCCTATTACTCCTAATGAATGAAATAATCATCGCGAAATAAACTGGAATAAATTAAAAATATTTTGATGTTGGGATTAATAATTTCTTGACTAGGCGCGAATGGAGTGATAGGAGCCCTCAACGAGGGAATGAACGCTCCATGGACTCTCGTCATAGCGCTCTAATGTTCCGAATTATTGGCGTCGTCCATATTGTGATTGTTTAATTTCCTCTTTCTTTGGTTTTCAATAAAAAATAAAGTTTCTCGAACTTTTTGGGTTATTTAAAGGAGTTAGACATGCCTCAAAGCTCGTCCCGCGCCCTCGCCGAAAAATTACCGGAGATGTCTGATTTTGACGGGAATTACAAGTACTTGAAAAAACTACTTCAAGATTTGAAGGTGGAAAACAGCGATTCTTTGAAAAAGGAGTTATTTGGCGACACAGATCCTACCAAACCTTTTAATAAAAAAGAGATGAAGCAGTTATTCAAGTGTCTGAGGAAAATCGAGCATCATTACGAAGAATTGTCGACCCCGCCAATTCCCAACGAGCTGGAGAAATCCATTCGTCGTCGGGCAAAGAAGGATTGGCTCCCCTGGGAACTCGAAGCGATTCAGAAAATTGATGTTTGGAGGGAAGAGTTTGAGACAAAAAAGGACAGGGCCCGAAATCTTCTTGAATCGACCCTCGAAAAGGTTCGTAGAGGCGAAAAAATAAGTTAGAAAGCATTAGATTATTTGAGCACGAGGCCGATAGAAGGTGTACAATAACTCAACGTCTCTGTAGACTGGAATTAGTTTGGAGGATTCTCTCGACAAACCTGGATTGGCAAGTATTCAATTATTCAAGAAACTCGTTAAAATATAAGCCGGATCTCGTATGTCCGGCTTTTATTTTTAGCAACGCTTTGTTAGCCGACTATCTGGAGCAAGGGCTCATCGTATCTCTCCTTAGATGAATTTCTTCAGCAACCTGAAACCTTGACTCGAATTTTGTAAATCGTTACTTCTTTTATTAGCATCGGAATGTTTCGGGAGTGGGCATCTGATAAAATGTCTCGAATGATTGTATGGCGGTATGAGGTATGAGAATAGATTCAGTGAATGTACTTATAGCTGGGGAAGCCGGGCAAGGACTTGTGACCCTGTCACAAATCCTGACAAAGGGCATAGTACGGGCTGGGTACTACATAGTGGTGACTCAGAGTTATCAATCACGGATTCGGGGCGGTCACAACTGGTATTCCATCAGGATTTCCAACCGAGAAATAATTGCTCCCAGTGAATCGGTTGACCTGCTGGTGGCGTTGGACAGCCATTCCATAGACATTCATTTGGGCGAACTTTCCGGGCGAGGAATGGCTGTTGTAGACGAAGAGATTTTTTCGACCGAACAGAATCAAATTATTAGGGCCCCTTTGACCAAGATTTCCGGTGATAAATTCAGTAACAGCGTGGCACTGGGAGTAGTCACTGCCCTTCTTGGCTTACCCGAAAATGGGCTTTCCGGGACATTGAAGGATTTTTTTAACAAACACGGGGCCGATGCGGTTCAACACAATTTGTCGTCGTACACAGCCGGTTATGAATGGGCGACTGGGAAGAACTTCGATTTTTCGATTCTGCCTTCGGCCATTTCATCGCGAGACAGGCTGATTCTTAACGGCAATGAGGCTATTGCGATTGGATCAATCACGGCAGGAATGAAATTCTTTTCCTTTTATCCCATGACACCGGCGACATCTATTGCCACAGCGCTTGCCGAACATATGGATGAGTTGGAGTTTGTGCTGGAGCAGGCGGAAGACGAAATATCGGCAATCAATATGGCGGTTGGAGCTTCCTTTGCGGGCGCTCCTAGCATGGTGGCCACTTCCGGTGGTGGTTTCGCCCTCATGACAGAGACAGTCAGCCTAGCCGGTATGACTGAGACACCTCTTGTTATCGTAGTAGCGCAACGGCCTGGCCCGTCTACCGGCTTGCCAACACGCACGGAACAGGCGGATCTGGAATTTGTTTTGCACTCTGGGCACGGAGAATTTCCCAGAGCAGTATTTGCGCCCGGAAACGTTGAGCAGGCTTTTCACTTGACGTTAAAG
>JAMCYH010000166.1 GCA_023474025.1 Deltaproteobacteria bacterium | reverse complement strand
GCTGTAGCTGCCCGGGGTTGCCGAAAAACAGACCGTCATTCCCTGTTGGGTTGATAAGTTTTGAAGCGAATAGCCCTGTAGCAATGGCGCCCCATATTCCACCGACACCATGCACGCCTACCACATCCAGAGAGTCATCGTAACCGAGTCTACTCTTGGCGAGCACACCCAGATAGCACAATACACCCGCCACTGCGCCAAGAATCACCGCTGAAACAGGCCCGACAAACCCCGAAGCCGGAGTAATCGCCACCAGGCCAGCTACAGCCCCGGAAGCCAGGCCCAACGTAGTCGGTTTACCTTTGATAAGCCATTCCGCAAACAGCCAGGACATAGCCGCCGCGGCGGTCGCCATGTGAGTAACCACAAACGCCATCGCTGCGCCTTCACTTGCCGCCAGAGCGCTACCAGCATTGAAACCGAACCAGCCCACCCACAACAGACCAGCTCCTAGCAGAGTCAGAGTGAGGTTATGAGGAATCATTGCGGTATGGCCATAGCCCCTACGTTTGCCGACAATCAGAGCGCAGGCGAGGGCGGCCACTGCGGCGTTTATATGGACTACCGTTCCACCGGCGAAATCCAGGGCGCCCATTGCTGAGAGCCAGCCTCCCGGTCCCCACACCCAATGCGCTATCGGGCAATACACGAACGTGATCCACAGCAACATGAACAATACGAATGAGCCGAACTTCATTCTTTCCGCAAAAGCGCCAGAAATCAAAGCTGGAGTTATTACCGCAAACATGCACTGGAAGATCATGAAAGTGGTCCCAGGAATTGTCATGGTTTTCGTTGGATCAGTTAGATCAGGGAACAGCGAAGCGCCTACGTTGTTCAGAAAAAAGTAATGTGAACCGCCTAACCATCCACTTACCGCGTCAGGGGCAAAGGCCAGACTAAACCCATAAAACATCCAGATGATTGAGGCCATCGCCATAAGGAAGAAACTGTGCATCATGGTTGACAGAACGTTTTTGGACCTCGTCATACCGCCGTAAAACATCGCCAACCCCGGTGTCATCAGCAACACTAGCGCCGAAGAAACAAGAACCCACGCATTGTCAGCTTGATTCATCTTTCACCTATCTCCGTTATCTTTTGTCCCATATGGAAACAAATGTATTTTACCGTTTTTGAGCGCCCAAAACAGATGTTGACCAGTGTTCAAAGCAAACGTGGCGCCAAAGCGCAAAGCTGTTTGGGAAAAACTGATAACATACTGAAATAACAGGATAGGTAACCAGGTTTATGACAAAGCAAAGTACGAGTGATAAATACTAAAGCTACTAAAAGGTATGACAGTCCTACGCTGGTGTTACATTGTTGTACGAAACCGTTTGGTCTCAATCCCGTGCTTCATCACACGCAAACCCATTACACGCTCCGTCAAACCCAGCGCACGCGCCGCTTTCGCCCTGTTGCCTCTGGCTGCCTTCAACGCGTCAACAATCAGGTCACGCTCAACCGTGTCAAGCGTTGAATCAAGACTCCCGGCGTGAACTGTGCCACTCGCCTCGGCCGTCTGGAGAGTGGGCGGAAGATTGTGGGAATGAATCACCTGATCTGAACTCAGGAGCACCGCCCGTTCAATGCAATTTTCCAACTCCCTGACATTGCCAGGCCAGTGATAGCTCATCAGCATGTCTATGGCAGGTGTCGAAATTCTTAGAACGCGCTTTTCATTGGCCCTGCTGTACTTTTCAATGAAATAATCGGCAAGTAGAGGAATATCGGTCTTCCTCTCCCTTAATGGTGGGATGTGTATTGGGAAAACATTGAGTCGATAATAAAGATCGCTTCTAAAGATTCCTTCACCGATGAGATTCTCAAGGTCACGGTTGGTCGCTGCTATGATCCTGACGTTTACCCTAATGGTAGTGGACCCTCCTACACGCTCGAATTCCCTTTCCTGAAGCACCCTGAGCAGCTTTATCTGGGTAGTTGGGGATAAGTCACCGATCTCATCCAGAAAAATTGTCCCACCATGAGCCAGCTCGAAACGGCCCTTGCGAGTAGCTATGGCGCCAGTAAACGCGCCACGTTCGTGGCCGAATAATTCACTTTCCACGACACTCTCTGGTAACGCTCCACAATTGACCTTTACAAAGGGTTTATCCGCCCTGGGGCTGTTGTAATGAATAGCATGAGCGACCAGTTCCTTGCCGGTGCCGCTCTCGCCTCTAACCAGAACAGTAGCCTCACTGCGTGAAACCTGAGAAATCAGATCATATACACCGCGCATGACCTTGGAGTTCCCGACGATATTGGAAGGTCTGAATTTTTCAGCCAACTCGCTTTGCAGCCGGGAATTTTCTTCCATGAGGCGCTGTCGTTCTTCCTGGGCCTCCTGCCTTAGACGGACGGCCTGAGCTATCATCGACGTAATTATTGAAAGTAGCCTGACGTCTTCCTCGAAAGAAACGCCCTCTTCGAACAAGCGGTCTGCGCTGAGAGTTCCGATAACTTCATTGCCAATCTTGATAGGTACGCAAATAAATGAAATATCATTCTTTTTTAGGCGTTTACGCGCTCCCGTTCGATCCAGGAAAAGCGGCTCATCAGAAATGTGAGGGACGATGGCCGGTTTGCCGGTCTTTACCACCTGGCCCGTTATACCTTCTCCTGGCCTGTATCTGCCGCGTTCCATCTGCGCCTCTGAAAGACCGTGAGCAGTTTCAATCATTATTTCACCGGATTGCCGGTTCAGGAGGGTCAGAGTGCCACGCATCATCCCCATGCGCCGCGCTATGGCCTCGAGGACAGGTCCTACCACCTCTCCAAGGTCTATACTCTGATCGAGAATTTGACTGATTTCAAAAAGTAAACGAAGTTCCTGTACCTCCCTTTTTGTATTGGGAGCGTTATGCCTACCATCCATAGATAAAATCCCTATACTAATATAAAGAATTCGAACCTACAAAATTGTAGGTTGAAACATCGAATTTGTCAAAACAGTTCTGCATGCGTTTTCCCGAAGCTGAAACAAATTGCCAAAAAGGCTTAATAGTGATATATTATTAAAAATATCATGATGTTGTCTCTAAATTTAAAAAATATCTTTGAAGAGCTGTCTGATCACATCGCTGCGCCAGGTTCCGCGCTCCTGCGCGTCGTGCGTCTACACCCCCACGTTTCGTGGCTTTTCGTACCTCTCCTTGTCATCGCCACGCTAATCGTCATGAAGCCCGTTGCGGTCTTGGCCGCGAACACCGAACAGTCGTTACGAAACGAATTCCTCGCAGGAAAACAGGCGCTGGAAGAAGGCAATGTAGCGAAAGCGGAGCAGTTCTGGAAACCTATCCTTGGTGACAGCCTTTACGGCCCGGTTTCATATCTGCTGCTGGCTAAAGGGTTTGCGCATTACAAGTCATTCGCTAAAAGCGAGGCGCTGGTCCGCGATTTTTTAAAACTTTATCCATCAAGTCCATACCGTGACGCGTCGATAGAAGACCTGACCGAATATGTCTACCAACAGGGAAAACCGGAAGCTCACAAACTGTTGTCGCAGTCTTTGACTGACGCTTCAGAATCCAGAAAACAGACAATTCTGTTGCGGCTTGGAGACCTGGAAGCCCATTCCAAAGCATTTGACAAAGCTTTCACATACTATCGCAAACTTTATCTTAACTACCCGGCAACCCCAGATGGCTTACAGGCTAAAGACCGCATCAGTCGTCTGGTTTTCAATGGCAAGATTCCAAAACCCGATTTCACGCAATCCGAGTTAATGGAACGAGCCTCACGGCTGGCCGCCGCTGGTCGTTTTGACCTGGCTGCCAATGTTTATCGTGGTCTCTTAAAGCAAAAACCCGGCGATGACCAGCTTCTTCTCAAACTGGGCCGCTGCCTTTACAAAGATCGCAAAAACGATGAGGCTATCAAATTGCTTTCGGCAATCCTGGCTAAACCCGTTTCTAACCAGATTCGTATTGAGGCTATTTACCTGATGAGCCTTGTTTACTGGAGGATTGACAAGGACTCTGAATTCGAGGCGTGTTGCTCCAGGATCCTGGATTGCGGTTCGACTGTCATGAAGACCAAGATGCTGATAAACCTGGCAGCGTTCAATTATGAGAAAGGAAGACTGAGCCGTGCGGAATCTTACTACAAAAAATTGCTATCAACTGCTTCGGATCCTTCTCTAAAAGCAAAGGTCAAGTGGCGAATAGCATTTGACAAAGCTTTCACATACTATCGCAAACTTTATCTTAACTACCCGGCAACCCCAGATGGCTTACAGGCTAAAGACCGCATCAGTCGTCTGGTTTTCAATGGCAAGATTCCAAAACCCGATTTCACGCAATCCGAGTTAATGGAACGAGCCTCACGGCTGGCCGCCGCTGGTCGTTTTGACCTGGCTGCCAATGTTTATCGTGGTCTCTTAAAGCAAAAACCCGGCGATGACCAGCTTCTTCTCAAACTGGGCCGCTGCCTTTACAAAGATCGCAAAAACGATGAGGCTATCAAATTGCTTTCGGCAATCCTGGCTAAACCCGTTTCTAACCAGATTCGTATTGAGGCTATTTACCTGATGAGCCTTGTTTACTGGAGGATTGACAAGGACTCTGAATTCGAGGCGTGTTGCTCCAGGATCCTGGATTGCGGTTCGACTGTCATGAAGACCAAGATGCTGATAAACCTGGCAGCGTTCAATTATGAGAAAGGAAGACTGAGCCGTGCGGAATCTTACTACAAAAAATTGCTATCAACTGCTTCGGATCCTTCTCTAAAAGCAAAGGTCAAGTGGCGAATAGCCTGGATAAAATACCGTTCCCGCAAGTACGACGAAGCTGCTGTCACTTTCAGGGAAGTCCGTGAAGTTTCCAGGGACGTTCAGTTATCAAAGGCCTCAAGATATTGGGAAGCCAGGGCTTTGACTTTGGCCGGTAAGTTTGAAAAGGCTCTACCACTGTTTAAGGGGCTGGCTGAAAACAGCAATTACGATTATTATGGTTCAAACTCTCAAAAAATATTGATTGCGGCCAAACAGCCTGTCGAGTCCCATGCTGTCTCCACCAAAAGGCCCTTCCCGGATCTTCATATAACACCTGCTCTGCGATCGAACGTCCTTGTTTTGAATGCGCTGAAATTAATGCAGGTAGATCTACCTGAATTTGCCCTTCTCAATCTTGAGGCTCTTCCCAAAAACCTTAGATCTCAGTATCCATTGGTTTTTCTTATGGCCGAAGCAGCTCAGAAGGCTGGTTATTACGGACTTGCGCATAACATCGTAGTGTCCGGGTTCTCCGGTTTTGTCGACAATCCTCCTGCAGACGCTACGAAAGAATTTGTAGAACTCGCGTATCCCAGAGCGCATCTGGCTGACACGAGAGCGCATGCGGGCAGATCAGGAGTAGATCCGTTCCTTGTTTGGGCTGTTGTACGACAGGAAAGCAGATATGACGCGTACGCGGTGTCTCCGGCTGGGGCCCTCGGGCTAATGCAGGTCACACCCAAGACAGCTCTTGTAATCAATAACACTGGTGGAAATCCTGGAACCGCTGTAATCCAGGAGTTATTGGACCCGAAAAAAAACCTCGCTGTTGGGATCCAGATTCTGGCAAGGAACCTGCGCGAGTTCAAGGGGAATGTCGTGCCAGCCGTAGCCGCTTACAATGCGGACATCAAAAAGGTTCGGCAGTGGTTTAACAGGAACGGTCGCATGAAGCAGGATGAATTCATAGAGAATATTCCTTATTCGGAGACGCGTCTTTACGTTAAGAAGGTATTGACCAACCTTGAGGCGTATTCAAAAATCTACGCAAGAAAAGACCTTGCTCGTTACTGGTAAACTTTGGGACACATTGACCAGATCGTTTTATGAGTCGTTGATGGGAGGATTCCAGAGCTTTTGAACGAAACAGATCCCACTTACTTTGATGTAACCCCATATCTTGACCTGTTTATAGATAATGAAGGCAAATGGTACCAAAATGGCCTCGAGATAATTCATCCCGGGGTGAAGAAACAATTTTCCGACGCTCTTGAAAAAACGCCTCGCGGCGGTTACCGTATCCGCATCGGTAGAGAGATCTGCGACGTCCTGGTCGAAGACACTCCTTTCGTTATAATAGGAATTTCTGAAGGTGGGGACGGAGAGGTAGGCCTGCGTCTAAATGATGGTTCTGATGAAATGTTTCAACCCGCCACGTTTTGGATCAGTGACAGTAACATCCCTTATTCAATGGTCAAGAATGGGAGATTTCCCGCAAGATTCAGCCGTCCCGCCTACTATGAGATCGCGAAGCTGATCGTATTTGACGAAAACACCCAGAGCTTTTCGATCGTTCTCAATGGAAAATCCTGGCCGATAAGAACACAGTCTGACAAATGATACGTCCGTTTGTCCAGGCGCCGTTCCTGCAACATTGTAACCTTAAGTGGACAAGAAGCGTTTTCACTAACTGATTGATTTATCCCCAGTCAGACCTGTCAGATTGCGGCGTTTCAAGTATCAATGTGACAGGCCCGTCATTTACTAACTCAACATCCATCATGGCTCCGAAAACTCCATGTGACACAGGTATCCCCGTGGCCCTGAGTCGCGATATGAAGTTCAGGTAAAGTTTTTCCGCCACTTCCGCTGGAGCGGCAAGCGAATATGATGGTCTCTTGCCCTTGCGACAATCCCCATAAAGAGTGAACTGGGACACAACAAGTATTTGGCCATTAATCGCTGCGACGTCCAGATTCATTTTCCCCGACGCGTCGGCAAATATCCTCAGGCCAGCGATTTTGGCGGCCAGCCATTCCACCTCTAACTCCGTGTCAGCGATGGCGGCTGCTACGAGAACCAGCGTCCCCGGGCCTATCCCAGCCACCAATTTTCCACCAACGCTCACCGAGGCGCGTGAAACTCTCTGAACAACGGCTTTCATTGAAGCCTGGCTTCCATATACAATCTCCACAAAAGGATGAACGCTGGCACAAAGTCTTCGGGATCTTTAGCCATCAAATCAGTCAAATCCAAAGGGTCAACAAATTTTCCCCAGGAAATTTCTTTTGAGTCGGGTACCGGCATCGTGTCAGATTGCGCCGAATAGAGTAAGACATGCTCACTGTCGGTTTCATCGCAAGCCGAAACCTTCAATACAAAACTCAATTCTTCGATGATGCCCAACTCTTCGTGGAGTTCACGTTTTGCCGCTTCCTCATAACTCTCCATGCTATCAACATGACCGGCGGCCGATGAATCGAGTTTCGACGGATGCCGGTCTTTAAAACTCGAACGCCTTTGGATGTATATTTCGCCAGCGGAGTTAAACAGGAAGATGTGAACAGCACGATGTAGCCAGCCCTTTTCATGGATTTCACCACGGGTCGCCTGCCCGACTACTTCATCGTCAATGTCCACGACATCAAGAATTTCATTTGACTGGATGTCATTTTCATTCAATGATCGGCCCCTGTCCCCCACGATCTAGAATTTGAAATCAACCCGGATTTTGAAAATTCTGTTTGCAGGAAAATCATGAAGTTCGACACCCGTTTTGTCGATCATCTGGTAAATGATAGTTTTCTTCTCTTGTTCCGATGGGGCTATCAGAGTGAACCAGACGTTGTAATGGTGTTTCCTGAGATAATTGTGCGTCACGCCCGGGAAGGAATTTATTACGGAGACGAAGTCTTCCAGTTGATCAGCCGGCACTGTTGCTGTCACCAATGTGCTGACGAACCCCAGTGCTCTGGAATTAATGGATGCCCCGATACGTCGGATTATGCCGGCCTGTCTGAGCTTGTCGACTCTGGAGAGAGTTTCCTGCTCCGATATCCCGACTCTGGCGCCGAGAATCCGGAATGGATGTGATTCGACCGGAAAGGCTGATTGCACTTCATTGAGTAACGCTCGATCAATTTCATCAATAGTTATGCTGGAATTCGTAGTTGACATGGTCCTCTGAAGATTCCCGTCTCAATTTGATTTCGCGAAAACAATTGAATCAGGATATCAATTTTTCAAGCCGATCCCATACAGTATACGTGGTAGCTGGGATCGTCAACAACGGTCGAACAGCCCTTTAGCGACGCATAGAGCGGATTGGTGGCTACAACCACCTGAAATCCAGTCATCTTCGCGATTAGCGCCGGCAGTCCGTGTAGTAGGGACAGGCCACCAACCAGCACGATCGGAAAATTTTCCAGGTCCGCCAGAACGGCTGGTGAAGCGTTGTCCAGAGCTTCCTGAATCAAATCAATGATTGAATTTATTGGAGCTTCCAAGGCCTTGGAAATCTCCGTCGAAGTGATTCCGATATTCTTCAGACCGCCTCTTCCCGCTTCCCTGCCGGTAATTCGCATTGTCTCCAGAGGGGCTTTGGAGCTTTCCGCGTAGGCCAGCTTCTTCTTGATCTTCTCGGCCATGTCCATCGTAATCTGAATGTTGTAGCTGTGAAGAAGATATTCGTGTATGGCATAGTCAAACGTTTCTCCGCCAAATCGCGCGCCTTCTGAATATATGATATGCCCAAGGCCGACGATACCAACCTCACATATTCCACCGCCAAGCGACGCCAAAATACCAACCCTGGGAGAATTGATCTTCAAGCCTGCTCCAATAGCCGCGGATATGAGATTTGGCACGAGAAAAACCTTGCTCGCTCCGGACAGCGTCGCCGCTTCGATAATAGCGCGTCTTTCGAGACGTGTGCCACAGCACGGAAACGTCACCGCCATTCTGTGCCACTTCGGGAAGCTCCTTTTACGGGCGTTGTCGATAAAATGGCGGATCATCAAGCCTGCGTAACCAGAGTCGGAAATTACTCCATTGGCCAAGGGCTTATGAAGAGCTACGTGATCCGGAGATCGTCCGATCAGATCCCGGGCGTTCGAGCCTGCGGCCAGGGTTGTGCCTTCCATGGAATTTGTGGCCAGTATGGAAGGCTGATCCACGAACATGCCGCGGCCCCTCACATACATTCTGGTGTTAGTAGTCCCGAGGTCAACTGCCAGTTCAATGCCGACACGTTCCTTAAAAGCCCAAAAAGCTCTTCCAAGCTTGTCAAAATGGTCATTGAGCTTTTCGGACCATCGCTGTATTCTGGGTTGTCCGTGAATTGTCCCCAGGGCTTAAAACTCCATTAACAATTGTGTGAACCTGTGGGCGAGAAATCTTGCCCCAACATACCCGTCCGTGACGAGAGCGCAATAGTATTGCTAAATTCGGCACGAGTCGAGTAATAATAATTCTGGAATGCGATATTATTCCAGAAAAAATTCGTCCCTTCGCTGAAAACCCTCCCAAGGGGACCTGTAGGCCCGAGCAAACATGATTTCCATTCCTCTTCAACTAATTATGGCAATTGCGCTCGACGCGCTGATTGGTGATCCGCGATGGTGGCCCCATCCGGTTCGTTTCATAGCCACGTTGGCAGTTACTCTCGAAGACAGGACGAGGGCGTCCGTTAAAAACGTGCGAATTGCAGGCATGCTGACAGTGGCGCTGGTGGTTGTTCCTGTCGGACTGGTGACGTTCTCTCTGGTTTGGATCGGGAGTTTGTTCCATCCTCTGGTCGGAGACATAATTTCAATCTTTATAATGTACACGGGGATAGCCGCTCATGATCTTGCCAAACACGCCAGGTCAGTTCAGCGGGCATTAATGTCAAACGATATTGAGCTAAGCCGAAAACGTGTAGGGATGATTTGCGGACGGGATACCGGGTCACTCGATGAACAGGGAGTTATAAGGGCGACTGTTGAAAGCGTTGCGGAGAACACCGTTGATGGGGTGACAGCGCCTATATTTTACGGGCTTCTCGCTGGTCCTGTGGGGATCATGGTGTATAAGGCAATCAGCACCCTTGATTCCACTTTTGGCTACAAAAACGACCGTTACAGGGACTTTGGATGGGCCTCAGCCAGACTGGACGATGTCGCGGCGTTTATCCCGAGCCGGCTAACCGGCCTCGTGGCGCCTGTGGCGGCATGGATAAACGGTATGCGTGGCGGCGATTCGTTCCGTATCCTCAAAAGGGACCGTTTAAAACACGCCAGCCCGAATTCCGGTCACACTGAAGCGGCGTTTGCCGGGGCACTCGGTTTAAGGCTGGGTGGCCCGTGTCATTACGAAGGAGAGCTTCATGAAAAGCCATTTATTGGCGATCCTGTCGTAGAACCGGAACCAGCGGCCATAGGACAAAGTATCAGGCTGATGAACGCCACCACTGTTCTGTCCTTCATCATATTCGCTATCGTGTCTTTTGGGGTGCGATCAGTGTGGTAACCAAGCTCAAGTGGTGTTTGAGTGGAAAATTTCCTGCCTGAAAAAAGCTTCCAGGACGGGATTGTCATGTCTGTAATTTCACAAATCAACATAGTTGGCTGCGGTCCGGGGTCTGCCCAGTATCTAACCCAGGAGGCGATCTCGGTTGTGAAAGGGTCGTCGGTCATTGTGGGATATGACAGGTTAATTGATCTTTTCCCGTGGTTTACCGGAAAACGTGTTGTCCTCGGGGCTGATCTTCAGTCAGGTCTCGACCGGATTGATTCCGTGAGGTCCGAGGGTCCGGTTAGCGTTCTGGTCAGCGGTGATCCAGGATTCTTCAGCCTTGCCAAACTCGTTTCAAGACGTTTTGGCAGGGAAAATTGCAGGGTTGTCCCCGGCATTAGTTCTGTTCACGTTGCTTTTGCACGGCTATGTCTCGATTGGGCTGACGCCAGAATCATCAGCGCGCATGTTTCAGACCCGGATGAAGCGATGAATCAGTCCGTGGCCAGGGAGTCCAAAATCGCCATCCTGCTTGGACGCTCAGGTTCCCTGAAGTGGGTGGCCTCGTTTCTAAAAAGGTTTCTGGCGCCCAGACGCATATTCGTCTTCGAAAATCTTACTCTTGACAGCGAAATTGTCAGGGAAGTCAGCGAAGCGCAACTACCGGGGCTTCAGGTTAGTTCCAGGACGGTTATCCTCTTGATCGATGGCGGGTTGCTCTCATGAACTTTAACCTGCCACGGGGCCTAAGGAAAATTTGGTGAAACGTACATGATTTTACTCCTGGGAGGAACTTCTGATTCAGTTGAAATCTTGAAGCTTCTTGTGGATGAAGCGTTTCCGGTGATCTTCTCCATGGCTACACAAACTCCAATGGACCTTCCTGTGTCCCGATTGATAACCGTGCGGAGAGGGGCCATGGACGAGGCGGAAATGGAAAATTCCATCGGGTCTGATAAAATTGATGTATTGATCGACGCTACCCATCCTTACGCTGCCGAAGTCACCAGAAACGCCAGGCGGGTATCACTGAAAACAGGTGTCAGATATTTCAGGTTGACCAGAAAACCAGTGGTCACAAGCTCCTCCGGCATCATCCCTGCCAAAGACCATGCTGACGCCGCGCTCAAGGCATTACAGCTTGGAGGGACCATCCTCGCGACCATCGGTATCAGAAATCTTGGGGTTTACGCTTCCATGTGCAATGGAAGCGGTTCTAAACTGATCGTCAGAGCGTTACCCACCGTTGATTCACTAAAAGTTCTGAAGGGTCTCGGTATTCCTGTAGAGAACACCATAACAGGGCAGGGCCCCTTTTCTTATGAAGACAACGTTCGCGCAATAAGACAGTTTGGGGTGCGAACACTGATTACCAAAGATAGTGGAAAGCGTGGGGGAACTGAGGAAAAGATACGGGCCGCGCAGGATGAGGGATGTAATGTTATCGTGGTTCAGAGACCGTCTTCAGACGACGTCGCAGGATCGTTCCCGGAACCACAAGCGCTCGTCAAGGCCGTCAAGGACTACTTGATGACTATGTCCTCGAACAGGGAAGGGGTAACCTCCAGGACAAGGTTGTAGAGCATAACGGCAACTCTGCGGATTTCCCATTCAGCGTCCTTGGGCAGTCTCAGACTAAAGAAATCACGAAGAGCCCTCGCGTTTATCCACCAGACTCTTTCCTGGGAGGACGCCACCGGGATCACCCGTCTGGCGTCTTCCTTATGCAACTTGTCAGTATTTCTTAATTCTTCATATATCTCGTAGGCTTTTTGGTTGGCTTCGCTCAGTTTTGTCAAAGCCCCCTTAACGACCTGTTTGTCACTAATATAATTCAGAAGGGGGTACACGAACGCCGCTCCCTGCGACTGGAACCTTCTGCTGGAACTGACGTGACCCTGTCCGATTCTATGGCGCGACATCTGGGCGCCACAAGCCTTGGAAATTCCTGACACTCGAAAATTAAACTGAACTGCTTCAAGAGGCGTCATATGCCCCAAACCAATAAGTTTTTTATTCAGAGACCTTTTCCGTTCCATGTCGGCGGCGATCTTTTCCCTGCTCCCGTAACTCATCGCCGCTGACCACGCCGGAATGGTCTCTATGTTTTCCCAAAAGTTTTTGTCAGGGACACTTTGACCAACATTGTCCAGGGGGGCTGTAACTGCCTCGAGGACGATTTCAGGCTCTATGTTGCCAAAACATGACGCTCTAAGTTCTTTCCATGGATCATCAATTATAATCATAAAAAATTACCTCTCCCTGGCTCCAGATTGATTACGCCACCGTATGACCCAAGCCCATGAGGGCTCCTGCGGCGCCATCGCTATTGCGCTCTGGGCGCATGCCGCCCGGCGCCTAGAAATTTGACCATCCGGGCGAACCCCTTGTCGCGGACTTGGCTTTTGTTAACCGCAACAGAGCCTGGCGCCAGAAGTCTTCGAATGTTGAACATTCACTCGGGTAATGACACCATCCTACCTTTACGGAGTGTCTTATTTCAACGCCATCAACATGCGTTACATCTATGCTGAACAGTCCCATAACCCGGCGAACGGAACTTGTCGCCTCTTCCACCGGAAGATTCTCGACAAATACGCCAAACCCTCCTGTGCGGAACTTTCCGACGATGGATCCACGTTTGTCCAGATTAAGGAGCCGTTCCGTAAAAATTGTCAGAAACTTCTTGATCCTTGAGATATCGTGCTGCAGGTAAATCTTGTCGATGTTTTCAATCTCAACGAGTATCAGGGAGCATGGTAACCTGTCCGTGACGGCCTGCATGAATTTTATGCCCGTCTGAGCCCTGAAGAAGCTTTCGTTCATCAGTCCGGATTCGCCATCATAAAGCCGAACCGCTTTAAGCAGTTTTTCATTGACGATGTTCCTGCGAACTATGCCCAGAATGGCCCCAAGGAATTCCCACGTCTTTCGGTCACTCTCAAGTGAAGGATCTTCCTTGCGGGAAGCTAACAAAAGAAAGCCGTCAATTCCCTGTTCCCTGGTCCATGGAACTATGACAGCGCTCTTGACAGGAAAGCCCAGGGCCTCTCCTGAGTGAAAGACAGGCACAAAGGCTTCCCCGGATCTCGGACTGCCCATTATGACCGATTGCAGTCGCTCGATTGACCATTTGGCCCATCCGGGCCTCAACTTTATAACACGTCCCTTGTTCAGTGATTTGGAGAACCCGGTCACGGATCTGATTCGACATGACATGCTCGAAGCTGACACCGTGGCTACCAGCGCGCCGTCGAAACGCCCCTTGTTGACTAGCCGGGACACCATGCTATCGAAAAATGTGTCGGAAATGTTAGGAACCAATCGATATTCATTGATCAGTTCAGCGACTGAAGAAAATTCGGACCTTGCGGTTTCCACTCCATCAGAAGCGTTCGCGAGGCTAAGAATACCTTCGATGGTCTGGACCAGACCCTGAACGAATTTTATTTGAGAGGGCTGAAAAGCGGGAGCTTCTACAGTGTCAACCACAAGTAAGGCCTGATCCGATACAGGCGCTACCAGCATCGCAAGGACAGGCTCCGGTCTGGAGTATATCTCCTGAGCGAGGGGGGCCGCTGCGGCATGTGTCTCGTGACTGATCGATCCCTTTCTGAAAAGAGCGGCGATTCTGCTTCTTTCCTGAGGTAGGGGGACGTCGGTTATAAAATGGTTGCTCAAAGTCCTGTGTGAAATCAGCCGGAATGACCTGTCACCGGGAGATTTGAAATAGAGAGCGATCGTAAAGGCCTCCAGTGACTCCATCGCTGTAGATACCAGAGTATTGAGCGGGTGGAGCAGGTCGGGCCGGAAGTTTGTCGATGGATTTGCGCTGGTTTTCACGGCTTTTCCGTCTCGAAAATAACGTTGACCTGAATGGGGTCTAATGAATCTATCCTCAACCCCTCGGGCTTAACTGTAACAGGAACCTTCAAACGCTGTTTTAGGGCCAATTCCGAAATGTTTACAGGATCTGTTGTCACGGAAGTAACCCTTCTGAGGTCTCCCAGTGAAGCCCTGATTTTTGCCTCAGTCGGCGAAACAACGATTTTGGTATTTTCCGGTAATGCGCCGACTATTGTTGGTACAATCTTAAAGACCTTTACCGAAGCCGTCTCAACATTTAACTGAAGGTCGGAAGGCCTGATCTGGGCTATTGTAATGCCGGGCGGAACCTGAATATGATCGGGAGTCATCCTGAAAAAATTAACGCCCGGAACTACCTTGCCGAGGTCTACTACCGCCCTGACTACGCCGGGAGGCAAATTCTCCAAACCCTGAGCGGATCCTCGTACCCGAACATCTATCCTGTCCATCCACGGGCCAATTATCTCCATGGAGGCCGGAAGATTGGTATATTGAATTGGGACGGAAATGCCAATTTCAGAGTGCTGTGGGCCGACTATCAAGAACCAGAGGACTATTGATGTGGCTAGGGAAAGAAGTTTCAAACGCCAGTTGGACAGGATTATGGCGCCCAAACCACGTGAAGGGGGGCCATTTTCGGATTTGTGATTCGAAAGCCCCTTCTCAATCGCCGTCCTGAATTCGCTCCGCTGTCTGAAATGCGCGATTTCCGAACCCTCTACAATTGTAACCTCGCCCCGTTCTTCGGAAACCACAATACAAATTGCGTCTGTTCTCTCGCAGATACCCAGGGCCGCTCTATGTCTTGTCCCGTATTTGGCGCTGAGGTCCTCGTCCCGCGATAGTGGAAGAATGCAGGCCGCCGCCTTTATTCGGCTCCTGTATATTAGAGCCGCTCCATCATGGAGAGGTGAATTCTTTTGAAAAATCGCCTGTAGCAGATCGGCCGAAAGGGCGCTGTCCAAATCCTTGCCCTTGACGATAAGATGGTCCAGTGTGTCAAGACGCTGAAAAACAATTAGAGCGCCCGTTCTCTGGCGCGCCAGTTCTGTTACGGCGATGACAATTTCTTCGACCACCCCCGAATCAGGACTTTGATATTGACGATTCCTCCAGTGCCTTATGGGAGACGCCCTATCAAGCATTTGCCTGATTTCAGGCTGAAAAACAATCACCAGGACGATTATGATCGCGGCCCAAACATACTGAAACAATATCGAAGTCAGTATCAGACCCATCTTGGTAGCCAGGAAATAAAATATCCCCGTCCCTATGAGTGTAATCAGGATCTGAAAAGACCTCGTGCCTTTGAACCAAAGCGCGACAAAGTAAAAAAGGAACGCGATCAGACCTATATCCAAAAGGTTTATGAGACTTATGGAAAGGATCAATTCCTTTATAAATGACATCTATGCCTCAGGGAACCTTCATATAACTAACAATTATCCGCAAGCGCCAAAAAAGTCGATGGCAGTTATCAAGACCACATTTCAGACTGTTTTGCAAGTAATACCCCAGACCTGCGTGCATCTGTCCACAGAACCTGTGGATAACTCGTGTGTAAACCTGTGGAGAACTTTGCTTGACTCGCTGTTGAACAGCCTTTCAAGCTATCCGCGCTGAAATTGAGCCCTAAGATAACCTTAATAATATCAATAGCTAACGCTAACCTGTTGTAATGTCAAAGGCGTTCCAAATCCCCTTTATTGTGAGAAGGATAGTTATAAACATCTGTTGATAAACATGTTTTGGGACCAGGGAAAAACTCTCTGAATTATTGGGGTGTTGTGGCTACATGGAAGGGGCTCTCACATGGCAGGCTGCGCTGTGTCCCGCTCCCATATCCTTGAGTTCTGGCGATAATTCCGAGCAAATCCCAATCCTTAGCCAACATCGAGTATGAAACCGGCAACCGGACGGGGGATTGGCCGGGCTTGGAACATCCCCTTCGAGGATAATCCTGTGTCGTTTGATTTGTGGATCGGGAATCGGAGCCGCGCTCAAAAGCGCCTCAGTGTACGGATGGAGAGGGGATGCGTAAATGCGGTTCCTGGGACCGATTTCAACAATCTTGCCAAGATACATGACAGCTACACGATCCGAAATATGTTCAACAACCGACAGATCGTGCGACACGAAAAGGTATGTCAGGTTGTATTTTGTCTGCAGGTCTTCCATCAGATTGAGCACCTGGGCGCGAATAGACACGTCAAGGGCCGAAACCGGCTCATCGGCTATGATGAGGCTGGGGTTGAGAGCTAAAGCTCTTGCGATGCCAATCCTCTGCCGCTGACCACCTGAAAACTCGTGTGGGTACCTGTCCGCGAATTCCGGTCGCAGTCCGACTTCTTCCATCAGTTGGGCAACCCGACTGATTCTATCCGATCTGGATCCAATGTTATGTATTGTCAGTGGCTCCATAATTGCGCTTTTAATTGTACGGCGGGGATTCAGGGAAGAATACGGGTCCTGAAAAATGACCTGCATTTTTCTCCGCACGCCTTTCATTTCACTGGAGGATAATTTTGCGATATCCTGGCCCTCAAACCATACGCTTCCTGAATCGAGCTGATCAAGCCTCAGAATGAGTCTGCCCAATGTCGTCTTGCCACACCCGGATTCGCCGACCAGTCCAAGTGTTTCGCCGCGGTTGATCACAAGGTTTACGCCATCCACAGCGCGAATAAGAATGCGGCTACCGCGAAAAAACGACTGATTGGAGTGAAAACTTTTGAATACGTTTTCCAGACGGACCAATTCGGAATTGGGCTGCAAATGAGGTCTCCTTGTCCTGTATGCGCCTTGGCGGCTTCCAGAATCCGTGATATACGGTCACGCAAAGAAAGTCAAACGAGAGCCGTGACAATAAAAGTTCCGTACATTTTGCTAGGCGTAGCGCCCGGGATCATCTGGCTAACCTATTGTTTCATCGTGAATCGCCGCGAGACGCGATCCTTTGAAAGCGTCTTGCGTGTTTTCCTGTGGTCCGCGTCTTTCACGTTCCCAACATCCTTACTGGAACAGGCCTTGAATGCGACCATAATCAAACCGACAATTCAGGAGACTTTCGTGTCCAGTTTCCTGATGATCGCCCCTTTGGAAGAATTTTTTAAATTGCTGGCAGTCTGGGTTGGGGCTTACAGGCGATCGGATTTTCGCTCTCCTGTAGATGGCATGACCTACGCCGTCACAGCCGCTCTTGGTTTTGTGGTGGTAGAAAACGCCATGTACATATTGCGGTTGGGTCCATCAATAATGTGGTCCAGACTGGCTTACGCGACCCCGGCCCATATTCTTTTTTCCTGTATGTGGGGATATTCGCTTGGGATGGCCCGCTTTGTTCCATCCGGCGAAATTTTTCTGGTTTTCAGGGGTTTTGCCTTCGCCGTCCTGTTTCATGGCGCGTATAATATTCTCGTAGCCTTGGCCCCGGAGCAGGCAAAGATTACTCTGGCGCCGTACATGGTATTTTTGCTGGTGATTGCAATTCTTCTGTTTCGGAGACTACTCCATGCGTCTCCGTATTCGGATCTTGGAAACGCGTTGCTGATAATTTGTCCGGGGTGTGAAGCGTTTGTCCCGGAGTCGCTTCCCAGGTGTTCACGATGTGGCTTTGACCTGAGTGAGCCCGACGTGGATAGTCAGAGGTTCTGCTGGAAGTGTCGCCATCAGGTTTCCCGTCTGGCCACAAGGTGTCCACGATGTTATGTGCGCCTCAGGCCGGGAACAACGAGGCGAAGCCTGGCTGATCTGGATGACAAAGTTGAATTTGAGGACTTTAGCTGAACTGGAATGATTTGACCTTGCCAATCCAGTGGATATATTGAAAATGAAAAATTCGGAAAACCGACTTTTTTACTTGACAAGTGTAGACATAAAACGGCATAAACCGTAGTTTAAGATGTGTTCACGCTTGAAAAAATCAGGACGACGCAATGAACCGCATGATTCTAGACAAAAAGGAATATTTCCAAGCACTTGATGAGAGCGCACATCTCGCAGCGTCCGTCCGTTCCTGTTTTATTGTTCCCAAAAACAAAAAATCGTTTACCGGAGGAATTGGCCTGAGTGGGAAGATCCTTGATCTTCTCCTCGTAAGGTTGAGATCCTAGTCCCACTGGGTTGGAGGAACAGTTGTTCCTCTTAATCGGCTTTTGAGCTGCCGCGCTGGTTTATTGAACCGGCAAAGGCCGAAAACTCAAGTGTTGGCGCCTGCTCACCTTCTGTATGATTCTACGAGGGTGTAGCCGGGGCGGTATTGTTGTATCCTTAGTAATTTCGAGAGGCGATTTGGTCCACTCGGTACGGGGGATGACTATGAAAGCTTTAGGGATTCATCTCTTGATCGAGCTTTGCTCTTGTAATCGGCAGAAGTTGGACGACATGGGCTACCTTGAGACGATTATGGCGCAGGCCGCGGAAGTTGCGGGCGCTACTGTGCTCAAGACCGCATTCCAGAACTTTAATCCTCAAGGGGTTTCCGGAGTCGTCGTTATCGCAGAATCGCATTTAACTGTTCATACATGGCCCGAATATGGGTACGCCGCTATAGATATCTTTACATGTGGAACCAGGGTTGACCCGTGGAAGGCCGCAGTTTATCTCAGGCAGGAACTCGATGCTGTGGACATGCAGGTCAGGGACTTTCAAAGGGGCATCCCCTGGGAGATTACCGATGCGGTGACCAGTCATGGAGCGCTCGAACATGCTACGTGTGGCGGTATTAACTGTCAGTGACCGGTCGTCGGAAGGTATAAGGCCTGACGCTTCCGGTCCCGTCCTCGTCAAAAGGGTAGGCGAACTCTCCTGGGAAGTTACAGGGATCGCTATTTGTCCGGATGATGTGGACAGTATCAGCAAACAGCTTGTAGAGTGGTCGGATAATGACATTGCTGACTTGATTCTGACCACCGGTGGCACAGGTCTCGCTCCCCGCGATGTCACTCCGGAAGCCACGCAGTCAGTCGTAACAAGGCTGATACCGGGTATTCCGGAAGCAATGAGGGCCGCAAGCCTGCTGAAGACACCTCACGCCATGCTGTCGCGCGGCCTCGCGGGGGTACGGGGCAGGTCCCTTATCATAAACCTCCCCGGAAGCCCCAAAGCCGCGCTCGAGAACCTGGACGCCGTGGCTGCGGCGCTGGAACACGCTGTCTCCAAGATACAGGGAGACCCGTCGGATTGCGCACAGACGTGACTATGCGCACGAGAGCGTGGCAATGAAACGCAAAGGCTCCGCATATCCAACTCCGGCTGGTTCTGTCCTGCTCAATACCCTTCGACAGATGGGATTGGGCTCCGCTTTGTCGCGCCAGTCAATTGTGATGCGATGGCCGCATATCGTCGATTCAGTGGTAGCCAAACACGCCAGAGCGGAACGGCTTGTCGGCGACACGCTTTACCTGTCTGTTGACTCTGCGGTCTGGATGAATGAACTTGCGTCGATGAAGCCTGTCCTGCTCGAAAAACTCAATTCAAAACTTGATCCCGATGTTCCACAGATAAAAGATATCAGGTTCAGCCAGACTTTGTGGCGACAGGCGGGGGCTACAAGGAAAAAGGCGACCACAATACCGCCATCAGTCGAAAATCCTCCCGATCAGACGGCGCTGAAAGTTTCCACCAGTAACATAGGCTCAATAAAAAATTCGGAGATCCGTAATATTATTGAGCGCATAATCCGGAAAGACGCGCGCCACAAAGCAAACCCCCCGCAAGCCAGTTAAAATTTCGGAACAGTATTGATGGAATAAATTGATGTAATTTCATCACGCAAATACTATTTTGGACTGGCGCCGGTATCTGGCGCAGGATTCTCCCTTACCATTCCGATACCAACTGAACCGTGTGAAAATGGCAGTAAAAGCCAGATCCTGTTGTCGTCCCTTTTACGGATAGGGATGAACTGGGTCCCCAGTTCCGTCGCTTCGGGATCATATATCAACAGGCCCTTTTCATTGACTTCCCAGCGGCCCTTTGACGGGCGGAACAAATGGCTCATTGTGAAAGTGCCATCCCTGTTTATCTCGAGGACAGCCTGACCACGGTCAATTCGTGACACACGGGCCTTCTCCTTGTCTGTCACACCCCATTTCGAAAACTGGTCAACCATTTTCCATCGTCCGACAATGAAATCCGGACTTAAAGGTTCTGATATTCCTACCAGATTTGTGGCAGGAGAATGGCCAGGCGCTTCCTGAGGCGTTACACCGGAAAAAAGAGGCATCAGCGTTAGTATCAGCACTTGGAGATCAAGCAAATTATCAACTCCGAATGATTTGAGTTACGACTCTACTTATTTTAGCATAATAAATCACGATGTCATTTCGAACGAAGTGAAAAAGATGTGGAGCGGCTTAATATGAATAAGCCGCTTGAACAGATTTCTCCTACCTGCGATTCGTCGAGACGACAGATTGGCCCTACTGCCTTTATCGCCCCTGACAGGGGCAAAGTAATTCAGCCCACGGCAGCGCCGTGGGTAGATACCGTCAAGATGTCACGAAATTCGGCGATGATCCCCACCATCGGAACATTTCGGGATCACCAGCCGCTCTCACGTGCCATCCTGCGGCATCCTCCATCCCCCGGCGTGTTGCCGGGGGCTAACCTACGATGCCCCCGATGGGGGCGATCAGACGCCACTAAAACGATGTGTCCGGATGAACATCGGCACCTCAAATCAATCCAGGACCCAATCGCTCTTCGTGAGTCCATGGGCTGTCAGGAATGACGTGCGTTCCTGTTCAAAGGAACAGACATTATGACGCCTCTCCTGATTGATTATATAATTTTTGACGTATTCCAGCTTTGGGAAGCTTACCGAAAAAACACCATAACCTCTTTGCCAATAGAAGGACGCGTAATCCTGATGCGCTGACTTGATCCATTTGGAGGATTTACGTTTTAGTATTTCCACCACTTCTGAAATTGAAATGTTTTTCCCTAAGGTAAATAGTGCGTGCACGTGATCGCCAGGGCCATTTATGGCTACCGGAAGACAGCCACTTATTTCAAGCAGGCCACCCATATAGGAAAACAATTCGGGTCTGATATCCGGTTTGATTAGAGGAGCTTGACGCTTTATGCCAAAAACCAGGTGAACATTTACGAGT
>JAMCYH010000102.1 GCA_023474025.1 Deltaproteobacteria bacterium | reverse complement strand
CATGCAGCGCAACTGAAGGCCATGACTGCGGGGATACCCGGAGGGGCTAAAAAGATAGATAGAGGGGTTGAAAAATGAGGTACGCGGAGACAGGGTATAATTTGGAAATTGATTTATCACGAGGAAACATTGAGAGGGTAGAAACCGACCCAAGATTAACGGAACTTCATCTGGGGGGTCAGGGTACTAACGCCAAGATACTATGGGATAGGGTTCCTCCTGAAGTTGAACCCTTTTCTCCTGACAATCTACTCATCTTCAGCACCGGCCTTTTACATGGCACACCTATTGTCGGTGCCAATCGTACCTCTGTAAACAGCTTTTCTCCCCAGACAAACTTATTTGCCCATTCATTAATGGGAGGATATTTCGGGCCGGAACTGAAACATGCCGGTTATGACAAAATAGTCATTCGCGGTAAGGCCCCCGACCTGGTTTATTTGTGGATAAAGAATGACAAAGTGGAAATACGTGATGCCACTCATCTCCGGGGTAAAGGTGCTACAGAAACTGCGGTACTCATCAAAGAGGGGTTAAATGAACCGAAAGCCCAGGTGGCCGCTATCGGCCTGGCCGGTGAAAACAGGGTTTATACGGCCAGTATCGAACACGGTCACTCCAGCGCCGCTCGGGGGGTAGGCGTGATCATGGGAGACAAAAGGTTAAAGGCGATAGCTGTTCGCGGAACAAAGGACATCAATATCGCCCGGCCGGCTGAACTCTTTGAGACATGCCTGGACCTGAGGAAGAAAATTTACAAGAGCCCGTATGTCGGGGATTGGATGGCGGTCGATGAGGATGACGGTTTCCACCACGACAATTTCGCCTGGGGCAACGCGCGTGTGCGGAGAAGGGGTTATTGGAGCAAAGAACTCGAAGACAGGTGGCGGAATTTAAAATATGATAATATGGACCGGCAAATAGGTTGCTATAACTGTCCCAAGAAATGTATTAATGTTATTTCCTACTCGGGACGGAAAAGATTTGGCTATAAATGCTACGGAAAAGATACCTATCATATGGCGGCCTTTAAAGAACTGGACTTTAGTTATGAAATACTTGGCGTTGCTCAGGAGTATGGACTGGACTCATACTCAACGCCGCAAATTATCGCCTTCGCCATTGAACTTTACGAAGCCGGCATTTTAACTGACAAGGACCTGCCAGGATTTCCGTCCGACTCCGGGGAGAGATCTTTCTATCTCCTTGAAAAAATCGTCCGGCGGGAAGGGATTGGAGATGTTTTAGCCAATGGCGTTTATTGGGCGGCCCGCCAGATTGGCAGGGGCGCGGAAGCATATGACCACAACACCACGAAAAAATTTGAACAGTTGCCCATCAAGCTGGGAAGGTTGAACCCCCCTTATTTCCTCATGATAGCCACTGGTGAGAAGATGGCCATCACCCAGATTGAAGGGTCCTTCCCCCAGGACCCCCTTCCTACTATAGAGGAGAGAGAAGAGTTTGTCAGAAAATGGGACGCAGTGCCTGATGAAAAGTTTAAAAAATGGTTCCTGGAATGGGAAAAACGCGAACAGATATCTAATGAAGCATCCTGTGCCATTACTGATTGGAACGAGGCGATGCATTACATTGATGACTCCATTGGGCTCTGCGGATTTCTGTCATCATTCAGAGGCCAGTTTGGCGGGGGTGCCGCATATCACATCAACAACATACCACATTTAATCTCACTGGCGACTGGGATGGAGCTTGATAAAGACGGGCTGTGGGAAATTTTTCAAAGGAACCGGAATCTGATCAGAGCCCTTAATGTAAGAAGAGGCCTGAGGAGAAAAGATGAGAAACCTCCTGAGGACCACTGGGCGGTAAGAGACCATGAGTTTGAACAAAAGCTGCTTGACGAGTATTACAAGTTCAAGGGTTGGACCAATGATGGAATTCCTACCCAAGAGACGTTGGACAAACTGGGCTTGGATTACGTGAGCGAAGACTTCATAAAGAGGGGGATACTGACAGGCAGCGAAGGCACTTCCTCCCAAGAGCAAAAAGACGAAGAACTAAAGTCAAGGGGGTGCTAACCGTGAAGGGTGAGCTAAAAAAGAATAAAGTTAGAAGAATAATAGTCAATCTTGACAAGTGCAATGGCTGCCGTGCCTGTGAGCTGGTCTGCTCCGCAGTTCACGCCAAGCCGAAATATAGCAGCATTAATCCGGCCAGGTCCCGGATTCAGGTGGTTATGGATCCCCTGAATGATGAGTATGTTCCGATCCGTGCCTGTGATTATTCTAAAGCCGGATGTGACGGCAGGCGCGTTTACATGATTAATGAAAAGAAATACAGCGAGTGCAGCTTCTGCGGGACTGTCTGCCCGACCAGGGATTTATTTAAAGAACCCGATTCCGGTCTCCCTCTCAAATGCGACATGTGTGAAGACGAAAAAGAGCCCTTGTGTGTTCAGGCGTGCCCGGATGGGGTCCTGACTTACGAAGAGGAGGAGGAAGTGGAAGAGGAAGTGAAGCCGGGCGAGATGGAAATAGGATTGAAATCATTGGTAGACAAGTATGGTTTGCAGAAGGTAGCGGATACCTTTGCCCGGATGTCCCAGAAGGGCTAAAACGAAAGAAGAGGTTAAAAAATCGTGGAGACTGTAGCCCCCTTCCAAGAGGTAATAGATGAAATAAAAGCGAACGGACGTCATACAGGTTAAGGACATCACGGAGATCCTCCAGGAAGTGATTTAGAGTACAAAGAAACAAACCTCAAGAAGCTTACTCAACAAGTTAAGTGCGGCTGACCCGGCCGGACCCGGACAGTACGGGTAAAAAAAAGTAATGAGGACTGAGACAAATGGAAAAAGAACAAGAAAGAATTGGAGGACAGCTTGTTAAAAGTCCTGCGGGCAGTAATTTTGGAGATGTTATGATTGTCGGTGGCGGGATCAGCGGTATTCAAGCCTCTCTTGATCTTGCCACTGCTGGTTTTAAGGTTTACCTGGTTGACAAAGCGCCGACTATCGGCGGCCACATGGCCCAGCTGGACAAGACCTTTCCTACTAATGACTGCTCCATGTGCATTGAATCGCCCAAGTTTATTGAATGTAAAAGGCATCCCAACATAGAGATCATGACCTATACTGAAGTTGACAGTGTAGAAGGGGAAGCGGGGGACTTCAAGGTAACCCTGATCAAAAAGCCCAGATATGTTGACGAGAGCAAATGCACGGGTTGCACCACCTGTGTAGAATACTGCCCGGCCGAATACCCTGATCAATTTAATCAGGAAATATCGCAGAATAAAGCCATCCATATATTCTTTTCTCAAGCAATTCCCCTTGTCTCTTATATAGATGAAAGCTGCCGTTACCTTCAAGAAAAGACATGTACCGTTTGCCAGGGAGTCTGTAAGAATGACGCCATAGATTTCAATCAAACGGCGGAGAAGGTAGAAGTAAAAGTAGGGACGATACTTCTGTCTCCGGGCTTTGAGCCATTTGATCCTAAGGTGAGGGCGGAATATCGCTACGGAAAGTTTGAGAACGTGGTAACCAGCCTGGACTTTGAACGGCTGTTATGCGCCACCGGGCCATACGAAGGTGAGATCCTGCGCGCTTCCGACAAGAAGCATCCCCATAAAATAGCCTGGATTCAATGTGTCGGTTCCAGACAGGTTATTCCCGGCGGCAACAGCTATTGTTCAGCCGTATGCTGCACGTATACCCAGAAACAGGTCATTTTAACAAAAGACCATGACGCTGAGGCCGAGTGCACCATATTCCATAACGATATTCGTTCCTACAACAAGGATTTCGAGCGATTCTACCAAAGAGCGGAGAACCTTCCCGGGGTTCGGTTTATAAGAAGCTACGTAACAATAGGAAGAGAGATCCCGGAAAGCAAGAATGTAACGATAAGATATTCTACTCCCGAGGATGGAGTAAAAGAAGAAGAATTCGATATGGTGGTGCTATCCGTTGGATTGAACCCTCCTGCTGATGTGCAGGGCATGGCAAAAAAATTCGGCATGGAACTCAATCCTCACGATTTTTGCAAGGTCAATCCTGTCAATCCTATGGAGACCACCAGGCCTGGGATCTTTGTAAGCGGAGCCTTCCAGGGCCCTGTGGATATCCCCGAGTCGGTTGTGACCGCCAGCGGGGCTGGCTCCCAATGCGGTGAACTCCTTGCTTACCGGCGGGGGAAGCTTGCCCAAAAAAGGACATATCCGCCGGAAAGGGATGTCTCAGGTGAGGAACCAAGGGTGGGAGTCTTTGTTTGTCATTGCGGGGCTAATATCGGAAGGGTGGTAAATGTTCCTTCCACCGTTGAATATGCCTTGACCTTGCCCAATGTTGTCCACGCCCAGGAACAGCTCTTTTCGTGTTCTACCGAGTCTGCCCAGCAAATAGCAGACACGATTCGGGGAAAAAACGTCAATCGAGTGGTTGTAGCCGCCTGTACACCCAGGACGCATGAGCCGTTATTCCGGGACACGCTTCGGGAAGGGGGAATTAACCAGTATTTCTACGAGATGGCTAATATCAGAGAACATTGCTCTTGGG
>JAMCYH010000008.1:1019-4547 GCA_023474025.1 Deltaproteobacteria bacterium | reverse complement strand
GCAAAAGATCCATATCGGGAGCTACCGGACAACCTGCGGAACATTTTCCGCATTGATAACACTGATTGACTATTGATATTAAATCCGCCGACATGGGCGAGCCCTGCATCGTAGCGGTCATATTTGCCTGGAGCATTTTGTGTCTCCTGTATTTGGTCTGTATGTCGCCTGAATTTTAAAAAACTCTTCTCAGATTACCGTCCATGATTACCTTAAAGTAACTATCCTTCGATTCAAATCTAGGAAGCTTCCTGAACAAGCAACGCGTCTATCTCGCCGAACACCTGGTCATCCCTGAAATGCTGGAGATTGATAGCGTTACCGGGACAAACTGAAGAACATATACCGCATCCCTGACAAAGGGCCGGGACTATTTCAGCCTTGTGATCTTCATTGATGAATGGCGCTCCATAGGGACAAAGCCTGACGCATGTCAGACAGGCTGCGCACTTCTCAGGATCGACCCTGGATATAACACCAGGGAATGTCATCTGCTCCTGGCTAATCAGTATCGAAGCCCTTTGAGCCGCAGCAGTGGCCTGAGCGATGGATTCATCAATTGGTTTCGGATAATGAGACAAACCGGCCAGGAATACTCCCTCAGTAGTGAAGTCAACCGGCCTGAGTTTCATGTGGGCCTCTACGAAATAGCCGTAAGAGTTCACGGTAACCTTGAATAGCTGCCCTATTTGCTTGTTGGTTTCGGCAGGGTCAATAGCCGCCGCAAGGGTAACCAGGTCAGCCATGATCGTAAGGTCACGATCCAGCGCCGGATCCTTGACAGTGACTTTCACCTTGTCTCCAGCCAACTCGCAGACCGGTTTGCTTTCGGGGTCGAAACGAACAAATATGACCCCAGCTTTCCTGGCTTCGGCGTAAAACTTTTCGAGCAAACCATAAGTTCTCAGGTCTCTGAAAAGTATATAAATGTTCATATTTGGGTTTATTTCCCGGAGACGACCCGCAAGTCGAACGGATCCCGAGCAGCATATCTTCGAACAATAGGGGCGCTCTTCATCACGAGATCCAACACACTGTATGAATACGGCATTTTTTAGATTTTTAAGAGTCGGGTCACCAGCCATTATTCGTTCTTCCAGCGAGTGTTGAGTCTCTACCGCCTTGCTCTCACCAAAAAGGTATTCCTTGGGTTTGGATTCAACCGCCCCTGTGGCAATAATCGCAACCCCGCATTCGATATCCTTGGCGTTTCCATTCAGGATTGTTCCCTTGAAATGGCCAACGTGTCCTGACAGATTGGTAAAAGAAGCGTTTTTGAAGACTTCGATCTTTGAATGGTTTTCCACTTTTTTGATCAGGCCATTGATGAAAGGAGCTATAGGCTCACCCTGGATCGTCCGCTCGATAGACAGGGCGTTTCCTCCGAGTTTATCAGTCTTTTCGACAAGATATACGTGGAATCCCTGATCAGCCAGGTTCAGGGCCGATGTCATGCCCGAAACCCCACCACCCAAAACAAGGGCGTCGTGGACAACGTCCATTTTGGATTTCTGCAGGGGCGCAAGACGCCTGGCTCTGGCTACCGCCATTCTGGCAAGGTCCATAGCCTTTCTGGTGGCTCCGTCCTTGTCATGGGCATGGACCCAGGAACACTGGTCCCTAATATTGGTCATTGTGAACAGATAAGGATTAAGCCCGGCTTTTTCCATGGTCAACTGAAACATGGGCTCGTGAGTTCTGGGGCTGCACGCCGATACGACTACACGGTTCAGGTTATGGTCCCTGATGATATCAAGGAATTGTTCCTGAGTATCCTGGGAACACGTAAACAGTTTCTCGTCAGCAAATACCACATTAGGAAGTGTTTTAACGTGTTCGACAACACGTGGAACATCCACGACATTGGCTATATTTATGCCACAACGGCAAATGAAAACACCAATTCTCGGCTCTTCGCCTGAAACGTCTCTTTGAGGTGGAAATTCTTGTTTGACCGCCAGGGTGTTTCGAGCGGATGTCAGAAGTTTCGATGAGGCTCCTGCGGCCGCTGAAGCTTCCATAACGGTTTGAGGAATGTCCTTGGGTCCCTGGAACATACCCGCCACGTAAATCCCTTCACGGTTTGTGGAAACAGGTTCAAACGAACTGGTTGAGCAAAATCTCGATTCGTTGAGTTCGATACCCAGTTTGTTAGCGAGCTGGACCGATTGCTCGGATGTTTTAAGACCTACTGCCAGCACCACCATGTCAAAGGTTTCTGTTACCAGTTTCTGCTGTTCATCCAGATAGGTTATCTGAAGATTATGGGTCAAAGGATCTTCAACAACCCGGCTGACCATTGATCTTATAAAACGGACGGCGCCGGAATTCTTGGCTCTCTCGTAGTATGCGTCAAAGTCCTTTCCATAAGCCCTGATGTCCATGTAGAAGATTGTGGGCTCTATATTGGCGTCATGCTCCTTGGCTATGACAGCTTCCTTGATGGACGCCATACAGCAAATGGAACTGCAGTGAGGCATACCTTTCTGAGCGTCCCGCGATCCAACGCACTGTATCCACGCCACCTTATGAGGATGCTTATCGTCGGATGGTCTCCTGACTTCACCCGCGTTTGGTCCGGATGCGCTGAGCATTCTTTCGAATTCCATGTTTGTCAGAACATTTGGGGCCGTGCCGTATGAGAATTCGCCGCGGATCTTGCCCGGGTCAATCATTTCATAGCCGGTTGACAGAATGACTGAACCAACCTCCACATCCATAAAAGCGTCTTCCATGGTATGGTCAATAGCCTGAGCCGGACACGCCTTGACACACTCCATACATTCGGAACAGACGCCACAGTTGAGACAGCGATTGGCCTCTCTTAGAGCCTCCTCTTCCGCTAACGCCAGTTCAACTTCCTTAAAACCCTTACGATCAGAAACGCCTATTTCAGGGGTTATCGCTCGGGATTCACTTTTAAGTTCCTCAGGAATAGGGGGGTATTCCGGGTTTTCCGGATATTTGTACGGTCTGTTTTCGGCGAGATCCATTCCATTGATGAATCTGTGGATGGATTCCGCGACTTCCTTCCCCGCCGCCACAGCTTCAACCACTGTCGCAGGACCGGAAACAGCGTCACCGCCCGCAAACACTCCCTCGATGGAAGTTGCGTAGGTAACTTTGTCCGACTCGATAGTGTTCCTTCGAGTTTGTCCCAAACCGCCAAGGGAGTCCCAAAAACCTGGATCAATAACCTGGCCGATGGCCGGTATGATTGTGTCTGCGTTGATAACATGCTCAGAGCCAACTACAGGTACCGGTCGTCTTCTACCACTGGCGTCAGGTTCACCTAACTCCATACGGACGGCCTTAAGTCCTGTTACCTTTCCTCCCGAGGCTACCACTTCGACTGGAGCGACCAGGAACTGAATTTTGACCCCTTCTTCCAGGGCAGCGTGCACTTCTTCCCCAAAAGCCGGCATTTCAGCTCTAGAACGTCGATAAAGGATGGTCGAATCAGCCCCCAATCGGAGCAGCGTTCTGGCAGCGTCAATTGCGACGTTTCCGCCACCTATAACCACCGCC
>JAMCYH010000008.1:0-1009 GCA_023474025.1 Deltaproteobacteria bacterium | reverse complement strand
ACGCCAAGGCCCACGATGTGGTTAATTTCCTTATCAAGAACATCCCTGGGCAATCTGTATTCCGGGATTCCAACACGCAGCCACCCGCCCAGCACGGGCGAATCAGCCCCCAATCGGAGCAGCGTTCTGGCAGCGTCAATTGCGACGTTTCCGCCACCTATAACCACCGCCTTTTTGATACCTTCAAATTTTTTACCTAAAGCGGCGTCTCTAAGAAAATCAACTCCTTGAATAACACCGGTTGAATCTTCTCCCGGGATGGCGAGCTTGGCGCCTTTCTGACATCCAACTCCCAGAAATACCGCTTTGTAGCCTTGATTTTTAAGGTCATCAACGGTGAAATCCTTGCCCAGAGCGGTGTTGGTTTTCGCTTCCACGCCAAGGCCCACGATGTGGTTAATTTCCTTATCAAGAACATCCCTGGGCAATCTGTATTCCGGGATTCCAACACGCAGCCACCCGCCCAGCACGGGCGCAGCTTCGAAAATACTGGTCTTATAGCCTTTCAGGGCGAGGTAATACGCCGCTGATAATCCCGCAGGGCCGGAACCGACAATAGCGACTTTTTCTTCCCTGGGGGTAATCTCCGGAATAGTAAGAGTCGAATAATCAACCTGATCCGCAGCGAATCTTTTTAATTTGCAGATTGATATGGGCTGGTCTTTCTCTGCCCGTCTACAGGCCGTTTCGCAAGGGTGTGGGCACACCCTGCCCAACACCCCTGGCAACGGAAGGTTCTGGTAGATCAGTTCGACAGCTTCTTTATATTTACCTTTACTTATAAGGGCCACATAACCCTGGACGTTTATGTGGGCCGGACATGTCATCACACAAGGAGCGCGATCGACCTTATCTATGACAAATGTTTGCGGTATTGTCTGAGGGAATAACCTATAGGTTGCGGAGCGTTTGCTCAATTCCTGATCAAATGCGTTGGGAACCTTGACGGGACAGGCTGTGGCGCAATCGCCGCAGGCTTTACATCGGTCAAATACCTGAAGGACGCGGG
>JAMCYH010000027.1 GCA_023474025.1 Deltaproteobacteria bacterium | reverse complement strand
CGTATGGTCAGCTTGCCCCCGTCCGGCATGGATAAGGAAACATTAAGCCATATTTTTGAGCCGTTCTTCACGACCAAAGAACCGGGCGAAGGAACTGGACTCGGGCTAGCAGTAGTATACACGATAGTGGAACAGCATGGCGGAATGATCATTTGCGATAGTGAGCCATCTGTTGGCACGACATTCAGGATCTACTTCCCAGCGATTGAGGAAGTCCCTCCAGAACAATATTCTGAGAAGAAAGAGGCGCCGAGGGGGCGAGGTGAAACCATACTCGTGGTAGACGATGATCCGAACGTCACTGAATTCAGCTTTCGAATGTTGACAGAAGCCCATTACAGTGTGATGACAGCTTCAAATGGTAAAGATGCTTTAGAACTTTATGAAACACATCGGGAAGAAATCAAGTTGGTCATTCTGAATCTAGCCATGCCTCAGATGGATGGGAGAGAGTGCCTTTTAGCCTTACGGAGAATGGACCCGAAAATTAGAATCCTTGTGGCAAGTGGGGCTCTGAAGGAAGGGATGGAAGAGGATTTGAAGGAGACAGGGGCGAAGGGAGTCATCAGGAAGCCGTTTAATATGTCCCTACTTCTAGAGAAGATCCAAAAGATCATTTACGAAGACTAAACGGCATCGATCAATGCCTTAGGGAAAAAGACACTGGTATCAGCGCAGGAGCCGCTCGGAGCTTATTAGAGTAAAAAGAGCAGCTTAGAGTAAAAAGAGCAGCGAAAACACCAAAATATACACTCTGACAAACAGAATTGTGAACCTCTTTAAGAGACAGCTATTCAAGGAAAATGTAATTGTCGGGGAAAATTCATTAAGATTTCGATGGTAATTATCCATTGAAAATCTATTGGCGTAAATCAATTTTAGCTACAAGACTCCAGTTGACACTGCAAATCATCCATAATATGTACAATTCCCAAATTTGACCTTTATTGGAATGCCTCTCGAAACTGACCTAAGGTGATTTCGTAAGGAGGGGCATGATATTGTACCAGGCTACAAACCAGGAAATTAATTCAGATTTTGTAGCGCTTCCTGAAAATAGGGAATGCTCTTACTGTAATTATCAACAGCACAGATATACAACAATTACACGAAAGAGCTATTTCTCTAGAATCACCGGTCAAATAAACAGGCCACCCTGGTAATTGGGGGTAAAATGTATCGTGACACAAATGTAACTCTTCTTAATTTGGCGCTTTCCCTATCCGACGCTTTGGACTTATGTAGCCCAAGCCTATTTCAACGTCAGATCAGGTCAGCCTTTGTCGCTTGGGAATTAGGGCGAGCAGCCAACCTACCGCCGGAGCCCTTGAAAAATCTCTTTATCGCGGCCCTGTTTCACGACGTAGGAGCACTGTCTCCCGACGAAAAGGTTGCTCTTTATAAGGGAGAGGCTGCAAATCTAGATGACCATTGCCTCCGAGGAGAACGGCTCCTTCAAACGGTCCCTCTTTTCGAACCTTGCGCTAAAATAGTCCGATATCACCATAGACGCTGGAGTGACTGGAGTGAGCCCATAGAAAATCAACTAGTGTTGCAGTCCCAGATCCTCTCTCTGGCTGATACACTGGAACGATTTATCGATCGAGACCATTACATCTTACATCAACACGACGAACTGACCTCCAGGGTGTCATCCCTGACAGACGGCCAAATTCATCCCCTGGTGATTGATTTGCTGAAATACGTTGGACGGAGGGAGGATTTCTGGCTGGACATAACATCGCCGAGGTTGTATTCGCTCCTCCTTCATAGCGCTCCCTGTCGGGGAATCGAAGTGGAACTTGGTCAATTAATTATTATATCCGAATTTGTGAGGAATTTGATTGATTTCCGGTCAAAATTCACCGTGACACATTCGGCTGGCGTATCTTCCGCAGCGTCCATGATAGCAAGTTTATTTGGTCTGACAGAGCTTGAAACAGAAGCAATGACAGTCGCTGGGAATTTACACGATTTAGGAAAAGTTGCCATTCCTAATAGCATTTTGGAAAAAAAAACCAAGCTCACGCACGAGGAATTCGCAGTGATTCGCCAACATACCTATGTGACTTACATGGTATTGAGTAGCATAGGCGGAATACAGCAAATCGCTGAATGGGCTGCCCTTCATCATGAGAGACTAGATGGCTCAGGATATCCTTTTCACCTTACATCGAAAAAAATTGGTATAGGGTCTCGGATCGTTGCAGTCGCCGATGTTTTTACGGCATTGGCTGAAGACCGTCCTTACAGACGAGCCATGAACAAGAATGACACCATGTCCGAATTGAAAGGTCTAGGTAATAAGCGTCTTCTGGACATAAACATAATTGAGTTGCTCGAGGCCAATTATGAGCAAATTCATTTACTAACGAGTGAGGCCCAGGAAAAGGCCATGAATACGTATCTTCAAATCTACTAATTGCCGTTAACGCTCAAGTGTAATTGTCGCCGAACATAGATGAAAAAATAGAAACTTGCGCCATTCCGACAGAATTTTAGAGAATGGCTATAAGTCTGGAAAATAGAAACAAGAACTACCTCATGTGAGCATTTTCCAAAACGTCTTGATAGGTGGGTCAGTTTTTCTGAGCGACATTTTAAAAAGTTTAATGATTTATGGTGCCTGAGGACGGACTCGAACCGTCACGGGGACATGCCCCAAGGGATTTTAAGTCCCTTGTGTCTACCAATTCCACCACTCAGGCATTTGGAGAGTCTGAGTCTCCGTGTGGGGGTCAATACTGAGTTAGATCTTTAATGGTGAGGATTTGAGTGCCCACCAGCTAAAACATATATAACAGTTTTCTCCGCAGGATTGGAAATAAAAAATGCTTCTTCCTCTTTGACATGTGTGGCATGGCCAGGTTCCAGGACCATTTTACCTTTCTCGTTTTCAATTATCAATCTACCATCAACAGCCAGAAGTATTTCTTCGTGGCCCTCGCCTGGTTTGACAAGACGGTCTTTCTCCTTCGGTTCGAGGGTGCCATAGATCAGATAGTTATTTTTTTTCTTGACCTGGCATCAATGTCTGAAATCTTATACTGTACATAATTGCCCAGTCAAGCGATCCAATAAACCCCAGATTGTTAGGATACATTTGGAGGATTCTGGCTTGACATGGCTTGGCCACGGGTCTAATATTAGCCCCGTTATCCTTCCGAATGACGCCAGGTCAAGAAAAAAAATAAATTCCAGCTCAAATTGGGAAATTCCATGAATCCTCAAACTTTTGCTGCTAATCAGGTAAGATCGACGCCCATGTCGGCGGATTTAATATCAATAGTCAATCAGTGTTATCAATGCGGAAAATGTTCCGCAGGTTGTCCGGTAGCTCCCGATATGGATCTTTTGCCACATCAGCTTGTGCGGCTGGCGGTATTGGGAGATGTGGACAGGATTATTGAGTCCAAGAGTATATGGTTATGTTTAACCTGCCACACATGTGGGGCGAGGTGCCCGAACGGGATTGACGTTCCGGGTTTGCTTGATCCGATAAGGCATAGTGTTCTTAGGGACAAGCGCACCATGACGGACCCGAAGGTGGCTATTTTTCACAAGACGTTCATGGACACTGTCAAGTATTTCGGTCGGGTTTATGAGCTGTTTCTTGTAGGTTTATACAAGTTCAGGACAAAGACTTTCACCGAGGACATGGAGCTTGGATTGAACATGTTCCGTAAGGGCAAGTTGCATCTATTGCCCCAGAAGACCGGGAACTTGAGTGAAGTGAAGCAGGTTTTCAAGAAATCGGGAATCAGGTAAAGAGGAAATACAATGGAATTCAGTTATTACCCTGGATGTACGCTTAAAGGCTCTGCGCAGGAACTTGACGAGTCTTTCAGGAACGGGGCGGAGAGGCTTGGAGTGAGGTTGACCGAGATCCCTGACTGGACCTGTTGTGGGGCTTCATCAGCGCATATGGTGGACGCGTATCTTGAGACGGCCCTTCCGGCTCGGGACCTGTTGACAGCCGAGCGTATGGGTAAGGATGTGGTGGCTCCATGCGCTGGGTGTCATGTGCGCATGCGAGCGGCTTCAAAGCATATTCTCAAAGACAAGGAGTTACTCAGACAGTTTCCTTTCAAGGGAGAGATTGACGTAATCTCCGGAATGGACATGTTCCACAGGCCGGAGCTTCTAAAAGCGCTTAAAGAGAAGAAATCAAAGTCTTTGGAAGGCTTGCGCGTGGTACCGTATTATGGATGTCTGGCGGTCAGGCCTGTAGATGTGGTAGAGCCTGAGAACTCCGAGAACCCAACGCAGATGGATGATATACTTGAGGCTTTAGGGGCTGAGGTATTGAGTTGGCCGTACAAGACAGACTGTTGTGGCGGCTCACTGGCGTTAACCAAAACGGAGATGGTGGTTAAACTATCCCGTAAGCTCATAGATATGGCCATGCTGGTGGACGCGGACATAATGGTGACGATGTGCCCGATGTGTCAGGCCAACCTTGACACAAGGCAGGCTGACATATCCAAAGCCGCTGGCAAGGTTTATCATATGCCGATCGTGTATCTGACCGAACTGATTGGTGTGGCCTTCAACAGGTCCAGTCAGGGATCTCGGT
>JAMCYH010000039.1:4076-4588 GCA_023474025.1 Deltaproteobacteria bacterium | reverse complement strand
CAAGCAGTATCTGATCGCTTTCCTGAAAGGGACTTTGGTAATTCCAAGAACATAGTTCAATAGGCTGAATGGGAAAATCGGACTCAATCTTAGCAGAAGTACTATTTTAAAGCCTTCCTTACCCAAGGCTTCGTCTATGGCGGCGAATTTTGGATTTCCCTTTACTTTTTGCTCAACCCACCCACGAGCGATGGTTCGTCCTAAAAGAAACGCCACGGCTGCCCCAAGGTTTGCGCCAATCCAGACGGTGAGCAGGCCCAAAGGAACTCCAAACAGGAATCCTGCCCCCAATGTGATTACCGAGCCTGGCACAAGTAATACGGTTGCCAGGACGTAGAATCCCGCCACAAATACTGGGGCCCACATACCAGACCCCTGCGTCCAGTTCAGGAAAGCGATCAGATACTGCTTGACTGGGAGGAGTAACAGAAACATCGACAAAGCAGACGCTACGATTAGAATAGCGGCCAGCCGGACGATTCCCTTGTTCCGGCTTCCCTCCGGACACTCTC
>JAMCYH010000039.1:0-4066 GCA_023474025.1 Deltaproteobacteria bacterium | reverse complement strand
TGGTTTCAAAGGTCAGACAGTCCGTAAGGTGATCTCCATCCTTGTCAAGTCTCGACATCATGAGGCCACCTTCTATGTTTGCGACGACGTGTTTCGCCAGAACCTCCGGGTGGATCAATGCCTTCAGCTCTCCAGCGTCCTGAGCTTGACGCAGGACCGCTGCCAAATGTTCGATCCAATTGCGGAATACTCCAATCAAAAGTTGTGTGAAAAGGGAATTCAAGCCGCTCAGTTCCAGGGCGATATTACCAAACAGTCAACCACCAGCAAACCCGGAGTTCTTGTGCTTTTTCAAAATAGCGTCGAGGAAGTTCGACAACTTATCCAGTGGACGATCTCCGTGCAAAATTTTTGACAGAAATGCTGAGAACTGTCTGTTAGTTTCGTCTACAATTGCCAGACCAAATTCTTCTTTACTGAAGAAATAAAAATGCAGATTGCCCTTCTTGGCCCCGGTAGCTTTAATAATATCCTCGATGCTCGTTCCGCAATAACTCCTCTCATTGATGAGTCGCATAGCAGTTTCGATGACGTATGTTTTGGTCTTTTTTACCTTATGCAAGAATTTTCATGAACTTACCAGTCTGTACTGACTGTTTGGTATATTACCACTTACAAAGAACTTTTCAGACATCGGTTTCAAGTTCGTCGTTTTCCTGGGATAGTTTCTGAGGTCGTCCCAACAGCGCCGCCTGCGTGAATATCCATGAAATCATGCGCAGTCTTTTCAAAAAACATGTGAGGACCTTTGAAGGGGCACAGGATCGTCGGGGGAGATCAACAAAATCAATATTGGACAAATATTGATCTAATGCTTTCCCGCAACATTTCTGATGTCATCCTTTTGTCCTTGTTGACATCGGTTTTATTGATAATTATCATCGTCATATGATATATAGCAGGCTCTGTGAGATGTAGAAAATCCAACAACCCGACGTACACACATAACTAATTTTTAAAAATAAATAGAAATTTGAGTCGGTCAATCACCGGGTATGAATCGTCTGTTTTTGTGTCAAGGAAACAAAAAATGAACAGAAAAGATGACATCGTCAGCAGAAGAAGCTTTTTAAAAGCTTCCTCTCTAGCCGCTACCAGCGGCCTGCTGTTAAGTACCGACACCTTTGGATCTAATTTTAAAGGCGAATATCTTCAGGTATGGTCTTGCGGTGGCCTGGCCGAAGCCTTTATTCCCGCCAACAAGGCTTACGAAGAGGAAACCGGTTGTAGAATCGACTACACAGGCGCCTTTGCGGGAGCGCTTGGTAAGTCGTTACTTGGAGACGCAAAAACCGAGGTGTTTGCGCCGAGGGTCCTTAAACTGGCTCAAAAGCTTAAGGCTCAGGGAAAGATGTTACATTTTGCGCCCCTCTGCTTCACTAAGTACGTGCTTGTTACCCCGAAGGGCAATCCTGCAAAAATCAAGAGTATCCAGGATCTTTCGAAGCCTGGAATCAGGACTGTACTGTCGCCTAACGCGTCTCCACCTGGCGGGGAAGCTTCCACAATCATTCTTAAGAAAGCCGGAGTACTGGAACAGGCGCAGAAAAATGCAGTTGTGGTAGGTGACTGCGTGCAAAGAGTTGTACCGGATATCATCGAGGGAACCGGTGACGCTGCCGTAGTCGAACTTCGTCTCACAAAGAAGGCCGGATTTAAAGACAAGATGGATGTGTTCGACATCCCTGAGGAATTCTTTCCTCCAGCTCCAGTCACTTTTGTTATTGGGCTTATGAAATGGGCGCATCGTAACGACTTGGCTGAAGATTTCATAAAATTTATCAGATCGGAAAGAGGTCAGGCCTTTTTCGAAATGGCCGGATTTATTCCTGCGCTGTCGGTGGAAGGAGAACGGCTAATTCACAAATATGGGGTCAAGGATGCTTGAATCTCTAAAGGCTAACTGGAAACGGAGACTTTCTCAGGCTGGCTTCATTGTTATTCTAGGCGAATTTTCTTTCTATGGGGTGTTTCGTTGCCCTTTTGCAATCCCATATGTCAATTGTGGAAATTGTCCGGTAATCCAGTGTCCCGGCCGAAAACTGTGGATGCCTGTTTGGCTTGGCATTCTTTTTTCGGGCTTTCTGCTCGGCCGCTCATTCTGCGGTTGGGCTTGTCCTGGTGGATTAGTTTCCGAAATCCTCGGCAAATTTGCCTTGCTTCGAGGTAAGGTTAGAAACGCAATGGAATTGGTAAGCAAATATCTGGTAATACTGATATGCCTTGTCATTTTTTTTGTACTCAACAATCCCAGATGGGCCATTCCGATCCGGACCGGAGATTTCTGGGGTTCGGTATATCTGACATTTGAACATGCCAATCAACTATGGCTTCTAAGGACTGCGTTTATTCTGTCTGGCATAGGCATTGCACTGTTGATCCCTCATTTTTGGTGTCGCTATCTGTGTCCTACCGGTGGATTGCTGGACTTGTTTAACCGAATTGCGTTGGTCAAATTCTTTAGAACGTCCGCCTGCAACGATTGCGATGCCTGCCGAAACGCTTGCTTCGCTGAAACCCGGCCGGCAGAAATCGGCTGCACGAACTGTGGGGACTGTTCTAAATCATGCCCCGTTGACGCGATCAGGTTCGGCGTATCAATCAAAAAGTCTGGGTAAGCTTGAACTCAAAGCGTATCGTTTCAGGATTATGCAGACTGGCGACCTGCAATCAAGCCCCATAAGATTGATTAAGACACAATTATTCTTAAGTGTACTTGACACTATTGTTCACTTATGTCAAACAAGACATGACGGCTCGTTCGTATAAAAAGCTTCAGTTCAAAAATTTCAAAAGCTTTTAATTCCTCATCTCTGGTGATCACATGGATTACAAACTCGTTAGGACAACCTGTCCATACTGTGGGTGCGGCTGCGAAATGATGCTTGAAGTCGCTAATGGGAAGCTCATCGGTACCTTTCCAGCCAAAAATAACCCTATGAATAATGGTAAACTGTGTATTAAAGGGTGGAACGCTCACGAATTCGTTCATAGCCCGGAAAGGCTGACCAAACCCCTAATACGTAAGAACGGCGAATTGACGGAAGTTTCCTATGACGAGGCGCTCGATTACACCGCAGCCAAGCTTGCCGAAATTCGTGATACACATGGCGGCGATAGCGTAGCATTTTTGACATCAGCCCGCTGTACCAATGAAGAGAGCTATCTCACGCAAAAGCTCTGCAGGGCAGGGTTTCAGAGTAACAATGTAGACCATTGCGCACGTCTTTGACACGCTCCCACGGTGGCAGGTCTTGCCGCCGCTTTCGGGAGTGGAGCCATGACAAACTCGATACCGGAAATCGAAGACGCTGACTGTGTGTTCTTAATTGGTTCAAATACTACTGAAGCTCATCCGCTTATTTCTCACAGGGTTTTTCGCGCCAAATTGAAAGGCGCGACATTGATTGTCATAGATCCCAGAAAAATCCAACTTACTTTACAGGCGGATATACACATCAGGATCGGATACGGGACTGACGTTGCGTTTATTAATGGCCTTATGAGCGCCATTATCGACAACCACTGGCATAATCAGAATTTCATAGATGAACGTACCGAGGGATTTGAACAACTCAGGACACACCTGAAGAAATATCCACTTGAAAAAGCATCGGAGATTTGCGGTGTTTCAGTAGAGGACATGTTAAAAGTCGCAAAGATCTATGCGACTTCAGAAAAATCCACAATACTATATACTCTTGGTATTACCGAACATAACCACGGAGTAGACAATGTCAAATCCCTGGGCAACCTGGCTATGCTGACAGGCCAGATTGGTCGGCCTTCTACGGGCGTGAATCCGCTTCGTGGACAGAACAATGTTCAGGGGGCGTGTGATATGGGGGGCCTACCCAATGTTTATCCTGGGTATCAAGTAGTTACAGATGATTCTGTACGTGCTAAATTTGAGAACACATGGAACGCCAAATTGTCGAACAAGGTCGGGTACACTATTCCTGATATGATGGACCGCCTGATGGACGGTTCAGTGAAAGCAATGTTCATCCTCGGTGAAAATTCAGTAATGAGTGACCCTGACACGCATCACATACATCACGCCAAT
>JAMCYH010000200.1 GCA_023474025.1 Deltaproteobacteria bacterium | reverse complement strand
ATAGCCTATGCGGGCGGAGTTTATCAGGCGCGTTTAGATTCTCTGATGGTTGTGAAGCAAGCCATTGACGAGCTTAATGCTCAAGGTTTTCCATCAAAATTGCTCATCCTCGGTAAAAACGATCCAGCCCAATTGACTGACTGGGGTATCGGGGGACCCAATGTGAGCGTTCGTTTCATCAAGGATCGCAGCGAGTTCATGGGACAATTACGCCGTTCCGATATTTTGCTTTCCACCATCGCTTTCAAGTCCGCCTATCCTTTGCAGGATCAAACCTGCTTTCCGACGAAAACTTTTGATTATTTTCTTGCGGGCAAGCCGGTATTGGCGGTTGCGCCGAATCACACCGCCTATGGTGGGTATATGAAAGAACATCAAAGTGCAATCGTTGTTGGATCCCTCAATGCGGAGGTTATCGCTGAGCACATCCATCAACTAGCAACAGATATGGACCAAAGACGGCAACTTGTGGATGCGGGATTTGCACAACTTGATACCCATCACCAAAGAAATGTTCAACCGATACTACAAAATGTGCTGCGACAGGATTTCAAGGGCATAGTCGCATGAGAAAAGGGCATATTGCTGTCTATGTGCGGGCTCAAGGTTCAGGCAAATGGTCCTTCAGAGCGATTTTGGCGGAATTGAAGGGACTCTTTTTGCTTTATGTTCGATCGACAAAAAGTTCAAATGACTATACATGGTACGAAAAATGTTTTGACGTAGAGAATGAGCGATACGCATACCTATTTGCTCTTAAGGAACAGATGGTTGTCTCCCGAATCGAGCATTGGCACTTTGTATCTATTGGTCCCTGGATTCTTTCAGAGGCCATTTGTCTTCTCTTGGATTTCCTCGGGCGAAATCTTCACGGTGTAGCGCACCGGTACCTTCCCTTTCACGCGGAAAACGCTGATCCGCTGAGAGAAATGGCTATGAGATTACTCGAACGTGTAAGTATCTTTTGGGTTGATGGTAGCCAGGATCGCTGCCTGCCTTGGTCTCAGATATCGGAAGCCGTTGCTTTCTCCGTCCTGACCGTTTGCTACCCAATTAATTGGTTTCCCTGGCGTTATTCGGACGTTCAAGACGGCCGGTATACGATCTATTTGTACGACGAATCGTGGCAGATGAAAAAAATGCTGTTGGATTTGGCATGGTGTGATGGTAAACGATTCTTGGAGCTCATGAAGATCCCAAATTATTCATCAACCTTTCTGAGAGGTCAGGATGACAAAGCATGGGATATTTGTGTGCCTGGTGTCATCCGGGAAGGAAAGAACCAACTGAAGGTAATCAATTATGCTGCAAATGCCGGAAGAGCGTTGGGGAGACCCCTGCATATGTTGATTGTTGGTGATCCTCTGCCCGCAGAACGGAACTACTATGTGCGCCTCTGCAAACACATTCGCAAATTGGAGGGACAAGTGGTTGTTCGCCTTAGCCGGTCAGTCTCGCGCCAGAAACTCGCACGCATGATGGGGGATTCCCGAATGGTTGTGGCTGCGGCACAGTGGGATGGTTCACCTCGTATTGTTCAGGAAGCACTCTGCTGCAATACGCCCGTCCTGATGAACAGCGAAATGCTTTGTGGATCAAAATATATTGTTCCTGGCGCGGGGCTTCTAAAACCACTGGACAAGTTTGCAGAGGGAATGATCGAGATTCTTTCCAGGCACGAAGAGTTCCGGCCACGCGAGTTCTTTCTGGCATTTGCAGATCCCGAAGGTACTCTCTTGAGTTTCATTAAAGTAGTTGGTGATATCTCAAAACAACAGAAGAAAAGGCTAAATGAACAGCCGGCAAAAACTAATTGAGCAGTTCACTCTTAATAGTTACGAAAAGGGATATCTGTATCCCACACACTCGCTTCTGAGCAGCATGTTCAACATGCGAAAGCAGTATGTGCTAAATGAATTGCAGCATGTTACGTCGAAGCACGCCATCCTGGAAGTGGGCTGCGCGTTTGGTGGGATACTTCGTGAAGTGATTGACGCGGGCTACCGAGACCTATCTGCCTGCGATATTAGCATGGCTTCGCTGAAAAAAGCCCGCGTCTACGTGCCGGAGGCATTCTTGACGCTCTGCGCGGCAGAACGACTGACCTACAAAGCTCAGAGCAAGGATGTTGTGATTTGTGTTGGAGTGCTGAACTATGTCCAGGACCCCCAGAAGGTATTGGTTGAAATGTACCGGGTCTTGTGCGAAGATGGCATCTTAATCCTCTCCTTCGGGAACGCCTTGGGGTCCACACGGGCCATCGTTCAATTTGGCCGATTCAGGAGACGAGAGAAGGTTAATCCGCAGGGATATCGGCATTGGACAGCACGGTATGGAAAAGAGATGCTCCACAAAGCCGGATTCTCACTGGATCGAGATTATTACATTCTCCACGCATTGCCTTTTGAGTATCGATACGCGCCCCAATCAAGTATAGGAGGAGCATTCGCGTATATACGCAAACTTCTGATAAACTTGGTTGGCAGTTGGTGGGGGAGTGAGGTGGTTTTAATCGCTCATAAAGTCGTTTGATACAGTTGTCCCAGGAAAATCATTTAATAAGGACTTACGCAAAACTGAGAAATTGACGGCGGGCAGCAAAGCCATTATTGTTATGGAATGAGACCAAGAAAAGAACGCGTAACAAGGTTAGATTACTGCCAATATTTACTGGTGAGCCAAATCAATTATACGCTCACGAACTATGCTGAACATACCGAGAAATTTAGCCACGACATGGCAAACCGGTATCTGGCTGGCGATGAAGTCTGCCCCAAGTTAGTCTGGGAGAACATCAGAACTCAAATTGTCCAAACGCCATACGGATTTCTGGTTTTTGACGATACCGTGTTGGACAAGAGCTTTTCTCGCGAGATGGAACTGGTCAGAAGTCAGTATAGTGGGAATGCGCACGGTGTCATCAAAGGGATTGGCGTAGTGACTTGTGTGTATGTCAATCCACAAATGGACAAGTTCTGGATCATGGATTATCGCATTTATGACCCGGAGGGTGACGGCAAGACAAAATTAGACCATGTTCAGGATATGTTGTTGAATTGTGTCTACCAAAAACAACTCGATTTCTCGGCTGTTTTGATGGATACGTGGTATGCGACCAAAGAAATCATGCTGCAAATTGAAAAACTCGACAAAATCTACTACTGTCCACTCAAGAATAATCGGCAGGTTGACGATTCTGGTGGCGCAAGACCGTATCAACGAGTTGACAGTCTGACTTGGAACGCAGCCGAGCAACCACAAGGCAAGATCATCAAAATCAAAGGCTTTCCTGCCGAACACAAGGTGAAAGTTTTCCGGGTCGTGCTTTCTACCCAGCGCACGGACTATGTCGTCACCAACGAGATAGCTCAAAACAATGTGGAGGTCGTCTAGGATGTGTGCGGCTTCGGCTGGAAAGTTGAGGAATTTCACCGCGAGACGAAACAGCTAACTGGTATGGAAGGAAATCAATGTCGGAAAGCCAGACTGATTAGAAACCACATTGGTTGCGCTATCCTTGTTTGGGTGCGGCTCAAACAAGTCGCAGTTGAAACCAGCAAAAGTATTTACCGTGTAAAGCACGACCTTCTGGATGATTATTTGCGCCAACAACGCAAAACACCTTCCGTTCAGATGTGTCTTGCGTAAGTCCTAATGAAGGATTATTAAGGCTGGTCATAGTCAATGCGGATGGCGATAATAGCCCCATTTCACCGGTTCGGAGGAAGTGAACACCAAATACTGCTGTTATTGCGAGGTCTACAACAGCAAGGCGTTGCGTTTGTTTTTTTTCATTTTGACATTCAATCGCCTGAATTGCTTGATGAACTCGAATCAATATCTGGTTGTAAACATGTCGAAATTCGCCTTCGTTCAGCGAGGAACATATTTCTTTTCTTCTTGGATATAAAAAATTTAACGAAGCAATTACGCCGGTATGAAATCGAAGTCGTACACTGTTGGAATTACTCAGGACATATTATTGGAGGTATGGTTTCAAAATTGGCCCGGATTCCCTGTATTTTTTCTGTTGGAGGCCTGGATCCATGGAAAAAGATACTTGCCATACCGTTTTATCGCCTACTAAACCGGTTGGCGGATGTTTTTGTGTTTCAATCTGTTATAGAACGTGATATCGTAAGCCAAAGGGAATGGATTCCTTTAATGCGAACACAGATAATTCCTAATGGTGTGGATCATCGGCGGTTTCAGGTTGAAAATCGAGATGAGGTTAGAACCGAGATTCGAGAACAAATGGGTCTGCATCCTTCCATTCCTTTGATCCTTTCTGTGGGCAGCTTGCGTCCGATCAAAGGACACGATGTCTTGATCGAGGCAGCTCGTATAATCCATGAAAAGTATCCGGATTTTCCTTTTCATGTGCTCATTGTGGGAGATGGTCCATTGCGTGGGGCATACGAACAATCTGCACGCGGACTGCCAATCTATTTTGCAGGTTTTCGGAAGGATGTAGAACGGTTCTACCTTGCTTCTGACCTTTACTGTCAACCTTCGCGGTCGGAGGGGCTGCCAAATGCCGTGATCGAAGCTATGTGTTGCGGATTGCCGCTCATTGCCTCTGACACTG
>JAMCYH010000319.1 GCA_023474025.1 Deltaproteobacteria bacterium | reverse complement strand
AAGTCGTTCCGAAATCTCATACTCCGAAAGATGGGGTCTGACTGACGTTACCCTGCCCACGATTTACCTCCCCAAAACAAATTTCGGAACCATATATCAAATACTAAGAAAAATCGCGAACTGGTATGATTATATACCCCGTCTCCTGATCTGCCCCAACTGAGGTCAGTCGCAAGCTTCGGTCACTGTTTTTCTATCGCGCTCCTGCCGGGATGGAAATAGACTTTATTATTGAAACTGCGAGGCGGCAGTTTGAAAATCCTCCTCATGTGGTCGCTGTGGAAGTAAAAAGGGCCGAACGTTGGGACCGGGCTTGGGAAAAGCCCCTAAGATCCATAACCAGAGGTCCTGGACTTAAAATTGACCGCCTGATCGGAATTTATTGCGGCTCACGGACTTATCAATTTGACGATATCACTGTATTCCCGGTCGAAGACTTTATCTCAGCCCTTTTTGCCGGGGAAATCTTTTAGGTTAAACCAAACGGTAATCATCCACAGCCCAATCCGTTCCCCGAGCATCCGCACCCCTTTCTGTTCGTTAACTGCCTTGATTTGAGACTCGCCAAATTGCCCCCTTCGTAAACCGTTTGTAATCCTTCGGCGATAAAGCCGTTCATTTCGACCGGAATAATTCCGTTTTCTTCAAGAACTTTTCGGGGGCTCTCTCCAATTCCACTCACGAGCACGGCCCTGCAATCCTTCAGAATGCGGACCATCTCATTCCACCGTTCGGCCCCTCCGCCGGGTTCAGGAGCGTCTCTTTCTTCAACTAGGAAGAAGTTACTATCCTGTTTTGCCCAGATCTGAAACTTGTACGCTTCGCCAAGGTGCTGATTGACGAGCATGCCTTCAAGTGAGGCAACCGCCACATAGGGCTTTCCTTTAAGCGAAGCGCCGCTCATAGTGGCCTGCCTCATGAGTTCGTTTGTCTTCTCCGGGCTCAGGTCTTTTCCAAGAAGCCCGACAGCATCGGCCCTGCAACGAGTGCAATGTCGCATCTGTGGAAGATGTTTTTCCGCTTCCTTGCGTATAGCGCCTATCTCTTCAGGAGATGGTTCTTTAATATTCTCAAAAGGTGTCCCCTGGTTAGGGAAAATTACCATACAATTCTGGATATCAACTCCCAGTTCAGCCATTTTCTTTGAAACTTCAAGCACATGATGATCGTTGATGCCAGGAATTGTCACTGTATTTACTTTTACTATTATGCCCGCTTCCTTAAGCGCCTTTACAGTGGCAAGTTGTCGTTCCAGGAGAATTTCAGCCGCCTGTCGGCCTCTATAGATAACTTTGCCGTCCCGAATCCAATTGTAGATCTTTTCTCCAACGGCAGGGTCAACCGCATTAATCGTAATGCTCATATGTGACAGATTCAGTTGCTTGAGTTCCTGGACAAACGGTAATACGTTCAATCCATTACTTGCGAGACAAAGCAGCAGATGCGGAAATTTTTCACGCACTAGGTCCAATGTCTTGATCGTCAGTTCCGGTTTTGCAAAAGGGTCTCCCGGGCCGGCTATACCTACAACGCTGATGTTTGGGACCTCAGCCACTACTTTTTCGAGATAATCAACGGCCTGTGACGGGGTAAGGATTGCGCTGGACACCCCGGGCCTGCTTTCATTAATGCAATCGTTGCGTCGATTACAGTAATTGCACTTGATGTTACAGTCCGGGGCTATTGGTAAGTGGACCCGGGCGTAAGTATGTTTAGCCTCAACATTGAAGCATGGATGAGTTTTCGTGTTAATTAGCCGGTTCATGGGTGGTAACTCCTTCCTTGGCGCCGCTCGTAATCTAAACCCGATCAGATGTAAGTGTAACCAATAGCGGAGCGGTCCTGCGTCGCCTGTATTACGGCATTGACTATTGTATCAAAAAGGTCTTGAGTCCCTTTATATCCTAATTGACAAATTCGTTGGGCCCCAAACCGGTCGTGAATGGGAAATCCCAACCTTACGAGAGGTATGTTCCATTTTCTGGCGAGCTTGTAGCCCTTGCTGGAACCGAGAAGCAAGTCCGGTGACATTTTCTCGGCTGTTTCCTCTATATCGAAAAAATCGACATTATCTAAAACCTCAGAAGGTTCATCCAGAATTTCTTCGGTCACTGCCTTAATCGCAGTTTTAAAATGTTGACTTTTAGCTCCGGTAGCGCAGAGCATCGGTTTAATTCCAATCTCTGTCAGAAAGGACGCTAACCCTACCACCATGTCGGGATCGCCGTAAATCACGGCCTTTTTCCCGGAAACATATTTGTGGCCGTCCACATAAGAGTCTACCAATCGACCTCTTTCCAATTCATATTTAACAGGAGTTTTCCTGCTGGTAATTTCTTCCAGCGCATTCATAAAAATATCGGTTTCTCTAAGCCCGATCGGGGTCCCCAATCTCCTGGAACGGACGTTGAATCTGTCCTCCAGGATATTGGAAGCCGACATCGAATCAGTCAAACAACGGCCAAATTCTACCGAAAGTACAGCTGTTCCCATTCCCTTGATGCTTGCGATTGGTGTTCCACCGGACGGGATCTTTTCGTATTCAGCAGCGGCCGGACCATCGAGCGTCTCAGAGATATCCGGTAACACGACCGGATTTAGTCCAAAGTCATGAACAATTTCCTTCAGGTAACGAGTGTCCGCCGGAGAAACAAAGCCAGGAAACAGGTTCAAAGTATTCTTAACAGTTTGAACATTAGAAGCCAACTGATCAACTATTGCCCGGACCGCTGAATGGAACCCGTCGACATGGGAACCTGCGTAACTCGGAGTTGAAACATTAACAATTGATGGGTTACCGTGACATGCCAATTCATCCGCGAACTCGTCCCGGAACTCTTTCACCAGCCTGGGAGTGTCATCCCCGATTGTTTCGGTCAAACATGTAGTCGCTACTCCGATGAGACCACAGTGATACTTGGCCATCACGTTCCTGAGACCCAGTTTGAGGTTAGGGCCGCCGCCGTAAATCGCGTGCTTCTCACCCAGAGACGACGAAGCTATGTCCACGGGTTCCCTAAAATGGCTGATAACGTAACGCCTCATGTATGTTGCGCATCCCTGAGAACCATGGAGAAAAGGGACCGAGCCTTCCACTCCCTTGAAAGCCAGGCACGCCCCCAAGGGCGCACACTGCTTGCAACTATCAGTAGTGGCTACATACGGTTCTTTCTTAGTTTTGAATGGCTTTGATTTCATGACACACATCCATTTCCTGGCTCTTTGACAAATACGCCCGTTTTCTTGGAGTGAAACGCCAGACAGGGCTCATTACTGTTGCATAAACTTCCTTTGCAAAATTCAGCATTCCAACAAAACCTTCGAGCGCTTCTTTCCGTTCGTGGTTGTGGTCACAGAACCCCACGCCGAGTTTATAGGCTATGGGGCGTTCCTTGACTCCTCCAACGAATATGTCCACATCCTTTTCCTGGAGGAATGACGAAAGCTCGAGCGGGTTGGAATCATCAACAATTATTGTCCCAGGGTCTGTTATTTCGTGGAGTTCCTTATAATCTTCCTCAGTCCCGGTCTGGGAACCAACCAGTGCGACAGTCATCCCCAGATGTCTGAACGCCTTTACCAGAGAAAACGCCTTAAAAGCTCCTCCAACATAAATTGCAGCTTTCTTGCCTTCAAGCGCTTTCCTGTATTCCTTCAATCTTGGATAGAGTTCACTCAATTCATCCCGGACGAGCGCTTTGGTCCGTTCCATGACTTGTGGATCGATATCCTTGAAAAACTCCGCAATCTTATAGAGTGAATCAGCCATATCTTCGACCCCGAAATAGGAAACCCGCAAGAAAGGAATACCATATTTTTCCTCCATCATTTTGGCCAGATCTATTGTCGATCCGGAACACTGCACCAGATTCAAGGCGGCCCCGTGGGCCCGACGAAGGTCATCCACCCTGCCGTCTCCGGTAATATTTGCGACGACCTGCACCCCCATACGTTCCAGATATTCGCGAACAATCCATATCTCACCTGCAAGGTTGAAGTCGCCAAGAATGTTCACACTGAGCGGGCTGATATCGTCAATTGGTCCTGTTCCCACAAGTTGGAACATGGCCCTGCACGCAGCATTGTATCCCGCCCTCTTGTTTCCCTTGAAACCTTCGGATTCTACGGGGATCACGGGGATGCCCTTTTCGTGCTCCACTTTCCTGCATACGCCTGCCAGGTCATCACCTATGATGCCCACTATGCACGTCGAGTAAACGAACGCGGCTTTTGGATTAATACGGTCTATCAACTGCGTCAGCGCTCTGTAAAGCTTGTCTTCACCTCCAAAAATCACATCACTTTCCTGAAGGTCCGTAGAGTAACTGTGCCGATGAAGTTCGGGACCGGAAGACAATGCGCCCCTGATGTCCCATGTATATACTGCGCAACCAATTGGGCCGTGAACTAGGTGCAAAGCGTCCGTGATAGGGTATAGCACCACCCGGGAGCCGCAGAAGACACAGGCCCTCTGGCTTACCGCTCCAGCAAGACTTTCCTTGTCACAGGTCATCTGAAAAGGTTCTTCGCCTTTCCGATGGACCTGATCTTTCCGTTCTGCAAATATTGTTTCCGCCATTTTAGGGGACCTTCCCTATACTAATTTCATGCCAGGAGATACGACTCCGCAGCTTTACCATCTTCCAACGCGTCCAGGATCTCATCCACGACTTCCTCGCTGGTAACCTCACGGTACCAATATCCCTGAGGATAGATGATCATCACTGGACCTTCCTCACAAAGCTTTAAACAACCCGTGCTTGAAACCATTGCGTTTAGGCCACGATCCGCCAGTTCTTCTTCCAGATAGGGAATGAGCCGAAGTGATTCTTTCCTGATACATTTTCCTTTGGCTTCTGTGCCTCGAAAACTGGCGCAAACGAATATATGGTAGTCAGGTTTGTTCATGGAAAATCTCCTTTTATTCCTTCTACATAACGAGTTCGAAACTTTCTTCGGGGGCGTCCCGGTCCTGTCGATCCAGGATAGCGTCCAGGATCTTTTCCAACAGGCGCATACCACCACGATAGCCAACAATCGGAAAATAGCTGTGGCCAATTCGATCCAGGATAGGAAAGCCCATCCGAACCAGTGGAATGTCCTCATCACGGGCGATGTATTTCATGTAGGTGTTTCCCATAAGCAAGTCCGCCGGTTCATTTTTGATCCACTGGTGCAACAGGAACATGTCCCCTGGCGCCTTTACGTTTGTGGTGTAAGGAGAGTCTTTGGTAATTTCACGAATACGGGATTCGAATTTCTTGCCTGATGTGCCGGTAACAATGTGGATCGGCCACATGTCTATCGAAACAAGAAATTCAGTCAGGGCGATCAGGTGGTCCGGGTCACCAGCCAGCGCAACCTTTTTCCCGTAGAAGTACTGATGCATGTCGGTAACGATGTCCAACAACTGGCCGCGCTCATTATTAATGATGTCCGGCACGGTTATTCCAAGGGTTTTTCTCAGTGTGTCCACGAATCTATCTGTTGCTTTAAACCCAATTGGCAGATCAAGGATTTCACACGGCACATTACATTTAGTATCGAGCGCCTGCGCCGCTGGTCCTGAGGCAAGGCGCCCCAGACCGATGGTAGCCAGACTGTCGCCTGTAGTTTTGAGAGCTTCCACTGTCACACCGCCCTCAGGAAACATATCGTATTTGCCGGTCTGTGGCCGGTTGAGCACCTTGGACGTGTCGGGAAACATCACAACGCGTACGCCCATCATTTGAGCTATCCGTTTAATTTCCTCCATGTCGGATGGTTCTACGTAACCTGGTATAATGTTGATCTGATCAATCTTTTGCCCGGCGGACTCCGCAAAATAATCCACCATTGCCTTGGTCATGTTCGCAAATCCAGTCACATGCGTTCCAACATAACTCGGTGTATTCACGTGTATGACGTATTTACCTTGAGGAATTTTGCCGTCCGCCTCAGCCTTGCGTGTAATCTGGGGAATGTCATCGCCGATTGTCTCAGATAGGCATGTGGTGTGAACGGCTATCACCTCTGGCTCGTAGACGGTAAAAATGTTATCTATCGCCTGCACCAGGTTCGCCTGTCCACCGAAGACAGACGCCCCTTCGGTGAAGGAACTGGTTGCGGCCATTACCGGTTCTTTATAATGGCGTGTAAGAGCGCTTCGATGATATGCGCAGCAACCCTGCGAGCCATGACTGTGCGGGAGGCAACCGTGAATACCCAGGGCGGCGTACATGGCGCCAATGGGCTGGCAGGTCTTGGCCGGGTTGATGGTCAAGGCGCTTCGTTCAGTAATTTCTTTTGTAGTATGTCGCAGTAACATTGGTTTGTTCCTTCCTTGGAGACTCAATCGCAGGCGTATTTTGCCGCCAGTTCAGGGTTTTCCTGCCAGGGAGCCTTAATGCTTTTCCAAATCTGGCTATTCACCATTCTGTCAATCTCCCGGTAGAAATTGATCGCCCCCTTGAAACCGGCGTATGGGCCTCCTGAATCGTAGCTATGGAGCTGTTTCATTGGGATGCCTTTCTTTTGGATCGCGAATTTTTCCTTGATGCCTGCGCAAAAGATGGCTGGTTTGTAAATTTCAATTAGTTGCTCCGATTCGTACTGGCTAATGTCATCAATCACCAGGCTTCGATCGGCCATCTCTCTCATCATTCCGTCATAATCCTTGAATCGGAAACCTTCATCCTGGAGCTTTTTCAGTTGTTCATCTGTTTTACGGGGCCGAAACCTTTCAGGGTCTGCGTGGACTTCCAGTTCTTCGATGTTACGGCTATCAGCGTCGACTTTAATGGATGGCAGCACTGCGCGTCCCTCGTAATCGTCCCTATGTGCAAACTCATATCCGGCGGAAATGGTTTTCATCCCGATTTCCTTGAATAGTTCCTGATAATGGTGGGCACGGGACCCACCCACAAAGAGCATTGCCACCTTGCCCTCGCAACGGGCCCTAACTTCGTCACGGACTTTGATTACTTCTGGCATCTCGCGGGCGATTACCTCTTCGACCCGCTGTTTAAGTTCTTCGTTTTCAAAATAATTGGCTATCTTTCGTAATGATTTTGCAGTTGCCGCGGCGCCAATGAAATTGATCTTGATCCACGGTATCCCAAACTTGGTTTCCATCATCTCCGCTACATAGTTTATTGAACGGTGGCACATGATGGTGTTGAGGTCAGCGGTGTGGGCGTTCGCAAACTGGTCATAAGTCGAGTTGCCGCTGAAAGTGGATACCACTGATATTTCACAGTCGTTAAGAATACGGTCGATCTCAAACGCGTCGCCCCCGATGTTGTATTCTCCAAGGAGGTTGATCTTGTATTTGCCTTCCTTGACGTTGTCATTGAGCCCAACGACGTTTTTAAAAATTCCGTTGTTGGCGATGTGATGGCCTGCCGACTGGCTAACGCCCTTGTATCCCTCGCAACTGAACCCGAAAATATTGATTCCGAGCTTTTCTTTCATTTCACGAGCCACCGAGTGCACGTCATCGCCAATCAGCCCCACCGGGCAGGTAGAAAAAATGCTGATGGCCTTCGGCTTGAACAGGTCATAGGCTTCCTGGATGGCCGCACGTAGCTTCTTCTCACCACCGAAAACGATGTTTTCTTCCTGCATGTCCGTGGAAAAACAATACGTCATGAAGTTTGCGTCGTCAGGCCCATCCGGTCGAGTCTGATTGCGACGTGTCAGCCAACTGTAAAAGCCGCAGCCGATAGGGCCATGGGTGATATTTACTATGTCGCGGGTAGGACCCAGGATAACTCCCTTACACCCGGCGTAGGTACAACCTCGCTGTGTAATTATTCCCGGGATTGTTCTGGTATTGGCCCCAATTTCCGGCATTTCCTGTTCTTCAGTAACTTTGTTCACAATGATCTGCTTCGCGCGTTTGCGAGCCACTTTAGTCGGATACTTTTTCAGTAATTCCTGCTTGACTTCCTGAGGATCAATTTGTTCGCATTCGACTGGTATATTTTCGTTCAATGCTTTCATTTCTTTCTCCTGGGAGAGACCGGTTTATATTTCATCAAGGACCTTATCGCCACCTTCGCCAGTGCGGACACTTATGGAGCTTGATATCGGCATTACGAATATTTTACCGTCGCCGGACTTGCCGGTTTGATTAACCTTGATGATAGTTGTCACAGCCTTGTTTTTGAGTTTCTCCGGGACGACAGTGAACAGCAGCCTCTTGGGAATCAGGCGTTGACTGTGACCGAGTTGAGCTATTGCTTCTTCGTAACCTTTTTCAGCGCCTTCGAGTAAGCTGTAATCAACCAGGCCCTTGCCTCTGCCCAGGACGTCCTTGGCTGTCATAGACGGAATTCCGGCGTCGGAAAGCGCTTTTTTGGTTTTGTTCATCATGTTCATGCGGATAATGGCCATAATTGCTTTCATATCTTTACCTCTTCAATTTCGCCGGAAGCTGTCTCCCTGATGCCAGAACTTATCGTGTAGACTTCGTCTACCGGGCTTACGAAGATCTTGCCATCCCCGTAGGCGCCCTTGTCGCCGGTTCTGGCGGCCTTGAGCACTGTCTTGATGACGAAATCCTTATCCGAGTCTGGTATTACTGTTAGAAGCATTTCCTTGGGGATTTCATCATATGTAATTTCACCAATTTTTATGCCTCGCTGTTTACCGCGGCCAACTACCGATATTTTTGTGACCGCGGGGAAGCCGGCTTCCATAAGCGCAGCCAGCACGTCGTCCACCTTTGTGGGCCTTACTATGGATCTGATCAGCAACATGTCCTTTACCTCGTTTTTTCATTTTATGAATTTAAGCGTTATCAGTTGGTTATCCCGCCAGGCCGTGTTTGATAAGCAGCTTCTCAAGGTCGTCGGTGGTCATCGGTTTTGGAACAACGTGCATCTTGTTTTCTTCAATTTTCTTCGCCAACGTTCTGTATTCGTCGGCCTGCGAATGCGCAGGTTCGTATTCGATAACCGTTTTTCTGTTGATTTCCGCCTTTTGGACCATGTTGTCCCTGGGGACGAAGTGGATCATTTGTGTGCCAAGCTGGGCAGCGAAGGCCTCGATCATTTCCTGTTCGAAATCGACCTTTCGGCTATTGCAGATTAAGCCTCCCAATCGCACGCCACCGGCTTCAGCGAACTTCACGATACCTTTGCAGATGTTGTTGGCCGCATACATGGCCATCATTTCACCAGAGACCACGATGTAGATCTCCTGAGCCTTGCCTTCCCGGATGGGCATAGCGAAACCACCGCAAACAACGTCACCCAAAACATCGTAAAAGGCGTAGTCAAGTTTCTCGGCGTAAGCGCCTAACTGTTCAAGAAGGTTTATGGAGGTTATGATTCCACGTCCTGCGCAACCTACCCCAGGTTCAGGACCGCCGGATTCCACACAAATAACGCCATGGAAACCGGTTTTCCGAATGTCTTCCAGTTCCACGTCTTCACCTTCTGCCCGGAGGGTGTCCAGTACGGTCTTTTGGGAGAGGCCGCCCAGTAGAAGTCGAGTGGAGTCAGCCTTTGGGTCGCAACCTACTACCATGACCTTGCGTCCCATCTCGGCCAAACCGGCGACGGTGTTTTGTGTGGTTGTGGATTTCCCGATGCCACCTTTGCCGTAAATTGCTATTTTTCTCATTGTGTCTTGTTTTTTGACCTCTCACTTTTTTTAACCAGTGTAAGGCAACCTCCGTGCCATATTGATGTTGTTGACATACAGTATTTGTAACATACCGATATAACATGACTATGTCGGCTGGTAATCATTAGGTTTTGCAGATGTTGTTGGCCGCATACATGGCCATCATTTCACCAGAGACCACGATGTAGATCTCCTGAGCCTTGCCTTCCCGGATGGGCATAGCGAAACCACCGCAAACAACGTCACCCAAAACATCGTAAAAGGCGTAGTCAAGTTTCTCGGCGTAAGCGCCTAACTGTTCAAGAAGGTTTATGGAGGTTATGATTCCACGTCCTGCGCAACCTACCCCAGGTTCAGGACCGCCGGATTCCACACAAATAACGCCATGGAAACCGGTTTTCCGAATGTCTTCCAGTTCCACGTCTTCACCTTCTGCCCGGAGGGTGTCCAGTACGGTCTTTTGGGAGAGGCCGCCCAGTAGAAGTCGAGTGGAGTCAGCCTTTGGGTCGCAACCTACTACCATGACCTTGCGTCCCATCTCGGCCAAACCGGCGACGGTGTTTTGTGTGGTTGTGGATTTCCCGATGCCACCTTTGCCGTAAATTGCTATTTTTCTCATTGTGTCTTGTTTTTTGACCTCTCACTTTTTTTAACCAGTGTAAGGCAACCTCCGTGCCATATTGATGTTGTTGACATACAGTATTTGTAACATACCGATATAACATGACTATGTCGGCTGGTAATCATTAGGTTTTGAATGTGTGAAAGGGATGAAAATTGACAAAGTTAACAAAAACGTAACTTGTGTTACAATTATGTAAACTTTGTAGAAATATGGACGGTGCTTACAAAGAGGTCTCGAACGCCCGGGCAGTGCCGGTAAGGCTTACGCCTGGCGATTGCTCCGTGTCGGGATGATTATTGATGGGTTTTGGGGGTTGGGATGAAGTATATAGGAGCGTCGACTTCCTGTGAGATAACCAGCGTTGTCAATGATAGCACGGCAGTCTAAGAGGCGAGTGTGTAGGAAATCGACGCTCTAAAATGAAATCCACGGATGCTGGATTAGTTTTCTGGCTGGAATTTATATAAAAACCTTCTTTTTCTTTAAGTAATCCTCAAGACCAAACTTCTTGACCCGATATCCCATTTGCCTAAGAGTAATTCCAAGGTCCCTCGCAGCGCGTGACTGGATCCAGTTATTACGTTGGAGAGCAGCGACGATGCCTCTTTTCTCCAGCGCTGTTAGCGAATCCACTTTTTTCTCAACTTCAGGAAGGATCGTTTCCTTGCTTGTGTGTGTAATATATGGAGCCAGATCATCGTCATGGATGAGGCCATTTTCAGATATTATCGCAAGCCTTTCGAGCAAATTTTCCATTTCACGCACATTCCCCGGCCAGGAATACCGAATCAGCGCTTCTATAGCCTTCGGAGAAAAATGCAGTTCCGAGCCGTATTCCTTAGCGAGAGACCTCGTGAAAAAACTCAACAAACCTACGACATCTTCTCTTCTCTCCCGAAGCGGCGGGACTCGAATAGGGAACACATTGAGGCGATAATAAAGGTCCTGCCTGAATTCACCTGTAGCCGTAGCTTTAGCAAGATCACGGTTCGTGGCGGCAATGATTCTGGCGTCCACTTTCCGGGTCCTCGAACTCCCCAGTCGTTCAAATTCCTTGTCCTGAAGGAACCGCAGCAGTTTGGCCTGAACCGGCGCCGAAATTTCACCTATTTCATCCAGAAACAGGGTGCCGCCATCAGCTTCTTCGACACGGCCTACCCTTGTTTCCGTAGCCCCTGTAAACGCCCCTTTTTCATAACCAAAGAGTTCCGCTTCCAGTAGATTTTCTGGTAGGGCAGCGCTGTTCACCTTAACAAAAGGATTCCTGCTTCTCGCGCTCAGTTCGTGGATTATCTGGGCTACCAGGGTCTTCCCCGTGCCTGATTCTCCGAGTATCAGGACTGTGGCTTTGGTAGGCGCCACTTTCTTTACGAGTTGTTGAGCTTCCAGGATAGCTGGACTTCTTGCAACCGAGAAAAAACCGCTACTCTTCCTGGAAATCTTTTCCTTGAGGAAAAGGTTGGCCCGGACCAGGTGGTTCTCCCGTTCTTTGACCTGCTCATTCAGACTGATCAACTGCGCAATAAATGCGGCAAGAATAGATAAAAATCTTACATCCTCTTCAAAAGAGACATCTTCATCAAACAACCTGTCAACACTTAAAACGCCTATCGGCGTGTTGTTAAGCGTTATAGGCACGCCGATAAACGAAAGTTTTCCGGTCTCGAGGTCTCTTGATCCGGTTTTATTTAAAAAAAGAGGGTCCTTGCTAATGTCAGGGACAACAAATGGCTCATTCGAACTAAAAATTTTTCCTGTAACCCCCTCATCGAACCTGTAGACGCCTCTTTTTTTCTCCTGATGGGTTAATCCGTGTGAAGCTCTGATTACCAGTTTACCAGTTTCAAAATCGACAATAGTTACTGCTCCACGTTTCATGGACAAGTCTTCTGATAGTATTGAAAGGACTATTTCCAGGGTTTGGTCGAGGTTCAACGCCTGGCCTGTTACCTGACTTATCTTGTGTAAGGCGTTTAGTTCTAGCTGATTTATACGGTCCTTCATCTCTGTCTCACAGCAATTCCGAAGTTCATGTGGAGATACGTTGTGCAATAAGCAAGCCATAAGTTGGAAGATACGGATTAGGCCAGTGATTCAAACAAGTTGAGCTGATATTCCGTTTGGAGTGATCTGTTCGTTTTGCGACACGCGGGTAATGATCGGTTAAGGAAGGCTACATAAATGTAGGATCATGGGCCATGTTGAGAAACGTGGTCCATGACATGAAGATTAAGAGATGAATTCGTGCCGGGAAGGCTGGCGATCAGTTCCAGTTACTTTAACTTTGGAAATGGCCGCTGAACGAGGTCTGATCCACGACGCCTGACTTTTCTAAGTCTTTCGAGAGATTCCCTGGAGTTTTCCATCGACTCTGTGACATTACTTTTGCCACGCTTGGAATTGGCTAAAGCCAGGACCTGATTTGTCAACGAATTAGCCTTTGGATTCTCATTAATTTCTTTGCTGTTTTTGTTCAAAAGTTACTCTTTCATACCAACAAAATCGATTATCTACTGAGAACTTCATACATTAACAGGTTTTTGTCAAGGCTAATCCCCGATAAAACGGAAAGATCACCTGGATTGAGCGGTATTGGGTGTAAAATCGAAAACCCACAAGTGATTTCAGATGTCTATTATGTGCGGATTTCCGCAATGGGAAGGAAGAAAACAATATCAGAAGCGATTAAACCTCAACAGGCCCAACTGGCGGAGATTGCTGCCGACGAAGCGAGAGAAGATTATAGTGGCCACTGCGCTGCATCTGAGGCGATAGCCGAACACTTGGCGAGCGTTGAGATACGCCCCTTTGATGGATTCGCCGAAGAACTCTGGATCTAATTCCCGACCTGATTTAAGCTCTTGTTCATAACATATTGATTTAATCTGCAGTCCCAATCGGTTTCGAATCGGTGTCTCCGCCGTGAGAAGGTTGCCAAAGGCGATGTTCCACGCCGTTTTTCCCATACCTTTGGCTAAGTCAATAGCGCCATCATGTGATTTTACTATGTTTGCATATCAAAAAAAGTTGAAATATTTCGTGGACAACGTCACTCTTGAGGAAATCAACATCGCTCAGATCAAGTTGATGGTACATCAATTCACCGCCCTTTCGCATGAAAATCCTCGTTGTGGTTTCATCGATCAAGGCTGTTGCCATGCTTCGAGTTTGAGAAAGGCCAGCAGGTTTAGGAAGATTCGCATACGTAGTCTCCATAGGAGCCTGCATTTTGATGTGCCTAGCCCTCTTTCAAGGCCACGATACCCTCCCCTCAAGTGTTCTCATTCGTTCGTTATCCTAAGCTCTGTTCGATACGTTCCTTTGCCTTAGCCATTTCGGCATCAAATCCTGTTTGACTTCCTCGCTAACCTCATTGGCTTTACTAGTCATCAGTTCCCTCAAACTTTCACTTACATTTATTCCACCTTCAGCGCCATCAAAGACGATAATTTGATCGGTATCACCAATTTTCTGCGCAAATTTCACAGCACTTTCAAGGTCTTTAGAAACAACCGCATGTTTCATATACTCTGGATTTTGCGGACAAGACTCAAAAAGCTTGGCCATTTCATTTCCTACTACTATGGTCGGCGTTTGCTCTGCAAAAAAACTGCTGGGATATCCCTTGAATGAATAATTGTTAATAACTGCCTTCATGGAGGGATTAATAGGAGGAACTCCCGGAAATCTGGGTTGGCCCTGGCGGTTATAAGCCATTTCCGCGAAAAAACAGTAAGGCGTAAGGGGCAAGTCTAAGTCGAAAGGATCAACATTTGCAGACAAGAAATTGGCAAAGATTAACCCCCCTGCAAACGTGTAGGGGATTGGTCCAGGGCAATCTATAACGGCGATGCACTTATCTATTTTGTTTAAAAGCCGCACTAATCGACCGTAATGATTTAGGGATTCTACCGTTATCCGTTCATTTTGCCTATAGATGTCATTATCTGCGTCTATGCCAATAATGCCTGAGGGGGATACTTGTAGAATTACAGCGGCAATAAACTTTTCTTGCACGAGAGGGGAATCGAAAATCGCCCTTGCGATAAAATTAGCTCCGCGAGGCCCGAGGTTATGGTGATACGTTGATCGAGTTTCGATCCTGGCATACGACATCCCGAACGGCTTCAAAATTCGATCCACCTGCCGATGAAAATGCACTTCACGAACATCGCTGTTATGGGTGTGAATTATCCATTTGGCGTCGTACGCCTTCTTCAACCCGTATAAGGCGCCAATTTCAGTTTCGATAACAATCGGGCGATCTACCGGAGCAATACCCTCTGCCTTTCCATCGAAATATTTGTCTAACTCAAAACGTTTAATATACTCCTCGCTTTCCCGAAAACGGAGCCCCACCCCTACGCGCAGCCTGATATCTTGAGTTCCCGTCCTTTCTGCAATGATATCCCGCACGGTTCTAAGTACCTCGGCATACGGCTCCCCGCCTAAAAGCGTGAACCCATGATGGGAACCAAGGATATTCACGCTATCGCCGGGTTTGATTTTTGAAAGGTCAACTTTGCTGATGGCCGCGGTTGCATGCTCCCTGATCACACTAACTTCATTCCCTGGATAAACGGGATCAGGGATTCCGGGAAACAATTCCTTTACCAATATTGACGTCATTCCTGCAAGGTCGACAGCCCTCATTTTCAGGTTTTCCGGAGCAATCCCATACTGTGTCACCCTAGGCTGCATAGGCATTAAGGTCGTTTTTGACATTTGCAGTTTTCTCCTTTCCCTAATTCATACGCAAGGTTGGCCTCCAAAAAATTCTTATCCAAATCGAAGCAGAAGCCATGTGAAGCATATTTTGCCATGGTCTCTGCGCTGATGTCCCACAGTGTCGGTGTATTTCCACACCATTGAATTCCATCGGGCTTTTGAGGTGTAATTCCCGCAGCGTACAGTAACCTTAGAATTGGAGCAATACACAGAACTTTACAACCGGTTCGTGCCCCTGTTTTGAGTGATACTTCCTCGGGAGTCTTTGCCCCATCCATTATCGCCGCAGCAATTTCCCCAGCGCGGGTACCGGTACAAAAACAGACGACCTGTTCTGGATGGAATTTTGCACTGATGCACAGATCAAGAATCGCATCAGGATGAAATCGGTTGACGTGAATTTCGACTACTCGAGGCTCAGATCTGGATACCATGGTTATTGCGTATTCAGGGCATCTTTGTTCACAGTTATTACAACCGAAGCAGTGGCCCTCATCAATCACGGCCTTTCTATTTTCCATTCTTATGGCAAGCACTGGACAAATTGCATAACATGTTTTACAACCGCTGCATTTGTCTGGATCCACAACCGCCAGTGTGGTAATGATTTTCACTTTTCCGGCCTCCTCGTTTTTCTTCGAGCGTTTCCTATCCGCTACTTGCTAAGCACATGAATTAGTCTGCCTGTATGGTAATCAATCGTGTCTTGAATTGACTGAATCTCCGCAGGTCCGAGTAGGGAGAGCGAGCCAATCTTGTGCCCTCACATATTCTATGGTTTTCTTTTAACGGGACGCTTCGTTAGTCGCATCTCGGTCTCGCTGTTACGGCTCGCCGCACACCTCCCCCATGACATTCTATTCGGATCATCACTCACTGTCCTCCTCGTCACTAATTGTCGGAAGGCTGCGCTCATCATACAGTCACTTGTTTCACAGCATTGCCAAAATGTTCCCTCTCACCCAGAATAGAAACCACTACGCCTACAACGATCGCCCAGAAAGGAGCGCCAACTTTTAACAAGCTTACATTTGTGGATGCTACAAAAAAGGCTGCCATCGCGCCGTACCGAAAGCGTTGACCAAACGCTCCGTGAAATGTGCTAATAAACACATCATAAAGCGCCAGCCCAACTAGCACCATCATGTACTGCGCTGGAAACAGTTTGGTTGCCTCTACGCCTACTTTTCCCATTAGACCGATGATCACCCAAAATATGCCTTCAAAGAAAGCGGCTATATATCGGTATTCTTTCTTCCCGGCGGTATTGCTGGAAACTATGGCCGTGCTAGGGCCGGCTGTTACTGCCGTATGCCCACACATTATTGCGTTAAGGAATGTAATTACTGATGGTATGGTATAAATCGTATTAATCGGTGGAGTATAACCCCGCGATTGCAGCACTCCAACGGCCTGTATATTTTGAACGCCCACCACCATGAAGAATAGAGGAATACCTAGTGTAAGCAATGAAAAAAGATCGAGGTGCGGTGTTATGAAGACGGGAGTAGCCAACTCCCAAGAGAGTGAAACGTTATTACACAGACCATTGTACTGTACCAGGAACCCACCTGCAATTGCAGCCACGACAACGGCTGGTATGAGTTTGGATAGTCGCTTAACGCTCAACCACAAAAAATACACAAGAATCATTATTCCATATACCTGAATATTGGTCATGCCATTGGAGAAAGCCCCTATTCCATAACTAACCAACACTCCTCCGACCATACCTAGCATAATAGGTACTGGAATATGCTCTATTACTCGCTTTATCAAGCCAGTGGCCGTAAGGATAATTACCGCAATGGAAATGACGATGTAGGCGCCAGCCGCATCATAAACGTTGCCACCGGAGCTTAAATATTTACCGATAAGAATGGCGCCGGGGATACTCCAAGCGACTACTATAGGTTGTTTCGTTTGAAGTGAGACATACATTGTGGCCAGGCCGGCGAACAGGAAAGAAGCAAATATCCAGGAGACTGCAAAACTTTCGTCGAGTCCGCCCTCTCGTGCTACGCTCATAATTATGGCTAAGCCAATTGACGCACTGAACGTTGCCCCGATCAGACCAGTGGTAACCCCGGGAAAACTGATATTTTGCGCTAATTCCTTCAGGCTGCTAACCAAGCTAAAGCCTGGTTCCATCACTTGGGCTCTTGTCCTCATTACTCTATCCTCCTTCCATGTTTACCAAACGCATTAGCCAAGTACACTATTCTTCCAAGGCCTTTTCGTGAAAGCCGTGGAATATTCTGGACACTTTAAGGTGCTTTTGCATAGAATTTTGGGCTGCCCTAGGATTTCGTCGTTTTATCGCTTGTACAATCTCGCTATGAGTTGCTATGGCAAGTTTCTGTATTGGCGGATTACCGCACGCCTCCCCTTGAAAACGCAATATGATGGTTCTTATTGCCTGTAAAATCTCCCCTATCGCAGCATTACCTGCAACTCTAGCCAGCGCAGAGTGAAACTGTATATCAGCTTTGATAAACTCTTCAGTTTCCAGTCCCGGCTTTTCCATCTGCCACAAAAGCTGTTCAAAAGTGGCTACATCTTGATCTGTGGCCATTGTTGCGGCTCTCTTAACTACCCAAAGCTCCAAGATCTCTCGCAGTTCCAACACGTCAGTTAAGTCGGCCAATTCCATTTGAATTAGGAAGCTGAGTGGTTCTACAAGGCAGTCGTTGGTTGTTCTGGCTACGAAGGTACCTTCATTTCTTCTTTCGACAAGACCAAGTGTGGAAAATACCTTTAGCGCCTCTCTGATAGACGAGCGGCCGACTCCAAAAATCTGAGCCAGGTCTTTTTCTGTAGGGAGCCTGTCACCAGGCTTGGAGTTCGTAGTAATCATTTTTCTCAATTTGCTGATTACGGTGTCTGATAGCTTGACTCCAGATGTCATTTTCCGATCTCCAAATCCAGCGTCATTGTCATATGATTGGGACATATTGTCTGACAATCTATCGCAGCTTGAATTGGGGATGTCAAGAACATTGTCTGGCATTGATTTAGCGGTAGGTAAACAGATGGACTAGAAAAATTGTACAATGGCATATGTGTATATAATGCATCCCAAAACCAGAAAAGGCTTGCAGCGCGAAGAAATAGCCAATCACGCAAAGGCTTTTTCAATAGTACTGTCAGACCATTGCTCTCCCCCCATAATGGTCCCGAGTGGGAACGTGAATTTGAGACGATTGACGCTTTTAGAAAAATTCTGAGGTTTTTCAAAAAACCGGGCCGCAGTTCACGAAATAAAATTGCCTAACATCGTAACTCACTGAAATGTTGGGCAGTCCCAATCGGTTTCGAACCGATGTATCCAAAGTAAAGTGTTCCTAATGAATACGTTGAAAACTATTTTCTTACTTTCCTCGGATTTTCTTTAAATCGTCCTGCCAGGATTCCAGGCCCATCCACGAAATTGTGCGAGGATACGCTGTTTGTCCTCTGAAAGTTTGGACAAATGTAATTGACGTCTGGCAACTTGGCCACGCATCAGAAACAAACAACTTTACTTGTGAGGAAAGTAAGAAACAGTATAGCTGGATAAACAATTTCAAAATTAATGTGCGGACATGATACTTTATTTTTTTTGTGGGATGTGGCAGATCAGCACGCCGTAACACTTTTATTTCAGGCCATAAAATTGTTGGAATAGCCATTACGGGCGAAGTTGCCACTTTTTCTGTTCTCGATTAAAACATTCCCGTTCATTAGTCTACCACTTGTTTTAGCTTCTATTAAAAATAAGGAGGTCTAACTAATTGTTATTATGCGACGTTTTCTAACCAGCCACGCCACGTGAAATTGTGGCACGCAAATTGCTCCGTAAAATCTAAAATCTGAACTTTTCAGAGTTCAGCAGTCTTTGATTGGTATGTCTTGGCGCATGCCTGGAAATTGTCGGGAAAAACTGGGGCAGCACCAATTAATTAAAATGACAAAGGAGGCCACAATGAAACTGAATGGAGCGCCGCTTACCCATGATGAAGCGTTCGCCGCTCTTCTTGAGGCGGGATATCAGGTTGTTGACACTGATTTCGATGATATGGCTTTCAAGAAATGGAGGCAACTGGCAATTGATTGCATGGCTGCTCTACTCGGCGCCGAACACCCATATGTCAGGTCATTTTCAGAATATGTACGACGTCACGACTTAGGCAGTCTTTTTCTGGGAAAAGGCCTGGTTTACGCGACTGAACGAGATGTGTCGGGGAGAATATGGGTCAAAAATTCCGATCGCGCCTGATGCAATCTGAGCAGGAGGAACAAAAGTCGTGATCGCTCAGGATTTGATGGATGCGCTAATTGAATCCGGCTGGCTTATTATTAAGAGAGGTTTTGACGAAACGTATTTTAGATCTTGGGCGCAAAACACCAGGTCCTGCCTGGACGCGGTATTAGGTCGAGACACTGGAAAGGAATGTAATAAAAATGAAGAATAATCCTCTGCTCAAAATAGAGCAATTTGGTCAGAGCATCTGGCTGGATTTCATCCGTAGGGACATGCTGGTCTCGGGGGAACTCAAACGACTCATTGAGCAGGATGGAATCAAAGGGATGACATCGAATCCTGCCATCTTCGAAAAAGCAATCACTCAGACCTCTGATTATGTGGCGGCCATTCGTGGTTTAGCCCTTGAGGGAAAAAGCACGGAAGCGATTTATGAGGCTCTGGCCATCGAAGACATTGGGCTTGCCGCTGACATTCTACACACTGTGTTTGTAAACACTGACGGGCGTGACGGCTTTGTTAGTATAGAGGTATCTCCACACCTCGCTGGAGACGCCGATGGAACGATTAAGGAGGCGCGCTACTGGTGGGCCGCCTTGAACAGGCCAAATGTTTTTGTCAAAGTCCCGGCTACTAAAGAAGGGCTGGTTGCAATTCAACAACTCATAAGCGAAGGCGTCAACATCAACGTGACGCTTCTTTTCGGCCTGGAACGTTATCGTGAGGTAACTGAAGCATACATAAGCGGCCTGGAAAAGCGAGCCGCAATGGGCTTGCCTCTCGATAAAGTCTCATCGGTGGCCAGCTTTTTCCTAAGCCGGATAGATGTGTTGGCTGATCCGGCGCTGGAAATGATAGTGAAACAAGGGGGGCCGAGAGGCGCCACTGCGGCCTCGCTACGTGGTGAAGCTGCAATTGCGAGCGCAAAGATCGCATACCAGATTTATAAAAGTGTTTTTACCAGTGATCGCTTTCGGACTCTGGCTCAAAAAGGAGCCAGGACCCAGCGTGTGCTTTGGGCCAGCACCAGCGCAAAAGATACCTCTTATAGTGATGTTAAGTATGTTGAACCTCTGATAGGACCTGAGACGATAAATACAGTTCCCCTGGAAACGCTCGATGCGTATCGAGACCATGGGAATCCCGCTCCCCGTCTCGAGCAGGATGTGGAAAGAGCGGAAAATGTTTTGAAAACCTTTGATGAGTTGGGTATCGACCTGAAGCAACTTACGCAGCAACTGGAAGATGAAGGAGTTGATAAATTTGTTAAGCCTTTTGATAAATTGATGGATAACCTGAACAGGAAACGTAAGGACATCCTGTCGGAATCAGCGGTCTAGAAAACCCAATAATTGGTTCCTGAAGGATACTACAATTTATTTTTCGTTTGCGCCTCGTGTCGTTCAAATAAGAATTTACAGTTATCCCAGCCCAATTGAAATCGACAGATTGAAATTGCCTTTTTGCCCAGTCAAAAAAAATTCTCTTCATCTCTAAAGATTTTTTTAACATATGTCCCCATTTGACACATATCCGTTTTAACCTGCCCCCAACCCAACGAACCGTTCAACGGTGGGACCCTAATTATTGATTGCGGACGGGAAAATTATGATTGACGTTAAAATCGGGAATTGTTTATTGTGGAAAAGATATTTCCGGTCAAATTTTAAACTGGGGGACTTTTATGGCGTCCAATGTTACGTGTCAGCCGCAGAGAAACGAATTGCCACCGGTGTTTAGGGCTCGGGGGATGAAGACGTCATATTTTTTTGGCCTCTACTAGCTAATTGAAGGTTCGTTGGGGGTCTAAATGTTGTTTGGAAAATACAATTTCAATTGTCTGTTTAACAGCGAAGCGGAACTACCACCTTACAAGGGATCCACTTTCAGGGGCGCCTTCGGAGTGGCTCTCAAAAAAGTCACTTGCGCCCTCAAACTCAGGGATTGCCCGGGTTGCCCTCTAACTGGTCGTTGCGTTTATTTTCACACCGTTAAGGCGATGTAATGAGGCTTCAATGTTCAAATACGGCGGCTACATTTCTATGCCGACGCGAAGACCGTATGTTGAATCAACTGCTTGGCGCGTATGCTCCCAGAATGAGCGGAGTCATGGCGAGATGCCTAGCTAGAGAAATACCGATATTATTAAACAATACCACTCTTGTCGGTTTGCTTAGATAGGGAGACCAAATGAAAGAATACGTTGTGACAATGGAAATTGCCGGTCCTACAGCTATGTGGACTAGGCCCGACACAGGAGACGCGCCAGTTAGCTATCTGAAGTGTACCCTTCTGTCTAGACAAAAAATTGATCCTCTGAAGGTGGAAAAGTACCATCGGTTACTGAGTCAATAGTGTCTGAGCTTTTGCCGTGGGCGCCTCTTTTGCTATAAACTTGATATGGA
>JAMCYH010000020.1 GCA_023474025.1 Deltaproteobacteria bacterium | reverse complement strand
TTGAAGAACAAATGCACGGATGTTCTTAGTTCAGGCGCACCACCGCAAATCGCGCAATAGGCGCCGCTCAGTTCGGTAGGTCGGTATGTAGCGCCGCATGATTCGCATACGTCACCGTATTGGTCTTGGGCGGAACACTTGGGACAGGCGCCTTTGATGTATCTGTCAGGCAAGAAACGGCCGCAGCGTTCACAATAAAATTGCTCGATTTCCCGGGAGACAATGTGGCCCTTTTCTTTAGCTTTTAGGTATATGATCTCCGAGTGCTTTCGATTTTCAGGGGAATCCGTCGAATAAAACTCATCGAAACCAATTTCGTCATTTGGTTTGAAACAGCCACAAACATAAGGAGTTCCCCCGCCAGACTCGGGTTCCTGTTACTCGCTATGTTACTGTCCGCAATACTTGTTTCTATTGTGTATGAGCGTCAGGGGAATCCGTCGAATAAAACTCATCGAAACCAATTTCGTAACGTGAAAAGTCTGTTCGGTGCCTTTGATGGAATTCAGCTACGAGTTCTTGAGGTGTCATCTGTCTCTTAGCAGCATTGATTTCAATCGGGGCGCCATGAGCGTCAGAAGCGCAGACGTAGAGGACGTCATCCCCTACAAGTCGCAAGAATCGGACAAAGATATCAGTCTGTATGTATTCAACCAGATGTCCTATATGTATGTCTCCGTTTGCATATGGAAGAGCGCTTGTAACGAGAAATTTTTTCAAACTTGTCTCCTGTTATCGGAACGACAATTACTAGAAGGGATTTTCACATAAACCTCCAAAGGTTGCGATGTCGCTCGCGTCAAGAAACTTATTCCTTGACTATTTTCAATACTTCAAGATTTGGGTCCTTCTCTTTGTCAACCTTGAAAACCCGCGCTTTCATGACTATAGTTTCCATCTCTTTCAAAGAATCGAGAACCTGAGCCTTATCTTTCTTCATCCAAACCTTATTCAGGGTAATATAGCTAACCCTGTCAGCAATAATAAAATTTACGTAATCTTCTCCAAGAGGACAAGGCAGGTCACTCTTTTTAAAATATCGGACCGACATGACGATGTCTTTGTTCAAGTATTTGGAAGGGTTCTCTGTGAGGCTTACGATGGTGAGGTCCTCATCGAGGTTCCTGTAGATTCCTCCTCGAATATAATTCAGAGGGCTGCACCCAATCGAAATCATGGTGACTAGAAAACAGGCTAGAATTGATTTTCGTATAATCATCTGGAAATCTTTGCAACACTTGTAGCAGAACGTCAGATTTTAGCTGAAAATCATTCGAGAGTCAAAGGTTTCTCTAACATAGCTATTGCGTTATAACCAAAAAAGTCTCTAACAAACTCAAGCGGATCTAGCCAGGATGTAGATTTATTATGTCAAAGACAAACCTGACCTTTTAATTTGACCATTTTTAATGCATTATTGAAAGAATATTCAATTACTCGTTTTCAATTTTTTAGGGAGATTGGAGATGTCTAAATGAACGGTAAGTTACTGCGATCCATTTTATTTGTGCCAGCTAATGTTCCCCGTTTTGTTCAGAAAGCGTCTTCATGTATGGCTGACGCAATAGTGCTTGATCTCGAAGACTCAGTGCCATTTGACCAAAAAATTCAAACAAGAAAGGCACTGGAGAAATCCATAGCAGATCTCTCAAAGAGTCACGCGAGTATCATGGTTCGAGTCAACAACACTCCGGATTTGTTGGAAGACGATGTGCAAACTGCTGTATGTGAAAGGCTAGACGCACTGTTTGTTCCAAAAGTCGATTCAGCCGACCAGATCGTTAAGCTCGATTATCTTACAAAAGAGATTGAAGCGACCAAAGGCTTGGACGTTGGCAGAATTCGTTTCTCCATACATATCGAAAGTCCCCTTGGTTTGTTACGCCTGGAAAATATAGTTGCAAGTTGCGATAGAATCGAGTCAATAAGTCTCGGTATGTTATCATTTTTCCCAAATATGGGTATAGAACTTACCAAGGACGCGTCTGCTCTGCTTACGCCCATGTCCCAGGTTGCAATTACAGCGAAGGCTTATGGGGTTATCCCCACTGGTGTACTTGGAAGTGTAGCTGAATTCAGAGATCTTAAGGCTTTTGCGAACTCAGCCTTCCGAGCTAAGGAACTAGGTTTTGAGGGATCCATATGCGTTCATCCTGATCAGGTCTCCATTTTGAATCGAATTTTTGTTCCGGATTCTGAATCTTTGGCAAAGGCCCGAAGAATAATTGAAGCTTTTGAAGAAGCGGCTCAAATCGGCAGGGCTTCAACCACACTTGATGGAAGAATGGTAGACACTCCTATTTACAGAAAGGCCTTAGCTACTCTCAAAAAATTTGACTCTGTAAAAAAACGTGGTGGATTTTGAGATAGAGTCTATCCGAAGTTTGAAGTGACATTTCATGAAATTCGATGAAAAGACGTTCTTGGAGATTCTAAAAGAACCCAGACCTGATCCAGGCGGAGGCGCAGCCTGCGCTTACGTAGGTCTTGTAGCCACGGTTCTTGCGGAAAAGATCTGTTCCATCGAAGTTACTAGAGCAATCAAAAATGGACATGACCATAAACACTTAGACAGCCTTCTGGAACATGTTAAATCCAGGTCAAAAATTTTCAGGTTATTGATCGAGCGCGATATCACGGCTTACGCTATGCTTGCCAACTCCGTGAGAAACGGTCTGCGCTGGCCTGAAAACTATGAAATAGTCCTGGAAGCGATCCTCTGTCCGAGTGACATAATTTCATGCGCTATTGCCTCGATGGCCCTGATTTCCGATATTGGTCACAGTTGTGGTCGTCGGCTTGTTCCCGATCTGATGGTCGCTCTTGAATTTGTTCATACAGTTGTTGCGGCTTCCTGCCACATAGCAGAAGCCAATTTGAAACATGTTGAAGAGCCGGGAGTTCGAGAGTCGCAAAAGGCACAACTTCACGAACTTGTCCGCAAGGCTGGACGTCACTATTCACGTATCCTGGATAGCTTTAAACGGCTATGTTTGGACAAGGATTGTTAGGAATAAAAGTTCCATTTTGTGGATGCGACCGGCAAACGCACTAACGAAACCTGTTCGTAGCCATCATACACTACGTAATGATTTCCATAGCTGACAACATTCATGGTTTGAATCCAGTCGTTCAGGATGCGATGAAACGTCTTGACCCCAGGCCAATTTTTGACCTGGTGGCGCAGATCAATAAGTCTGGCGCTGATATGATCGATATCAATCCGGGATATCTCTCAAAACGTTATGAAGATCGCGTCCGTTTTCTCGTTGAGACAGTTCAGAGTGCGACTGCGGCCAAATTGGTCCTTGATAGCCCTAACCCTAGATTGATCGAAACAGGTCTGTCGGTATGCGCAGAAAAACCAGTCATAAATTGTGTTTCGATGGAGAAGGTCAAGCTGGATGGTATATTGCCCCTAGCGGCGGACCATGAATGTGAGTTGGTGATTTTATTGATGGATGAGTCTTCCTTCAGCCCGCCTGGCCTAGAAGAAAAGATTTCTCTGGCGTTAGAAATCCATGAACACTGTGCCGCCGCCGGTGTCCCTTTGGAAAGGCTGATATTTGATCCTGTTTTGCCTAGTTTGAGCTGGGATGACTGTTGGCGACGCATAGGGGAAGCGATTAAAACGATTCGGTTTTTATCCACCGGCGCTGTGTTCGAACTGCCGGTGAGAACAATTGTTGGGCTGTCCAATCTGAGGAGTGGATCAAGGAGATATCAGCCCGTTGAAGTCGATCTAAACTGTTTGGCAATGCTTTGCGGAGCTGGTTTGGATTACGGACTTGTTGATGTCCTGGAACCAAATATCCTTAAAATGATTAAGTTTGTTAACAATACTCTTTTGTAGGCCATGTCACATGCGCCTCGTCGTCTTCAGTGATGTTCATGGCAACCTTGAGGCTCTTGAAATTTTTCTTGAAGCTCTGAGGAACGAACATGCCGACAATTTGTTCTGTTTGGGCGATTCCGTTGGGTACGGGCCAAATCCGAACGAATGCTTGGAACTAATTCGATCTCTTTCCAATTTGAGCATATTGATGGGGAATCATGAGTGGGCAACGCTTAGCCCTCATCAGGCCCGTTTGCGCATGAACCCTATAGCATATAAGGCTATAGAGTGGACTATGCTACGTTTGACAGAAGCAAACTTTAAATACATAAGTCATTTGCCCATGAGCGCTGAATGCGGCTCATTCTGTTTCTATCACGCTTCAGCCCATTATCCGTTCGAATGGGAATATGTAAGGCCCGGCGACGTAACTACAGTTAAATTGTGTTTCAGTCACTCGACTCGGCGTATAACTTGCTTAGGGCATACCCATCAGCCAGCGTTGATAGGAGAAACAGGGGAGAACCTATTGCCGGAGAGTCTTTATTTAGATGAGACAAGTTACATTGACGATGGACAATCAAGGTTTATTATCAATCCGGGAAGTATCGGGCAGCCACGAGACAGCAGTCACTTGCCTTGTTATGTTGTCTACGATACGGATACCGGTGTCATAAGATGGCGCAGGTTGCTCGATTATGCCCCACATCTTACTGCTGAAAAAATCCTCAACTCTGATCTCCCCCGAGAACTGGCTTATTACCTTACCGGTTGGCCTTAGTTACGATGCTCTCGTACTCGATGTGCCGGCGAAGTTGGGGCTAGGTTTGGTAGTTTTCCTGAAGCGCATATAAGGCGGCGCCCAGCGCTCCCATGATTTGAGGGTGAGGTGGTGTGACTATTTCGTTTGGTATGTGTGTTTTCAGCAAGTCAATGAGGAATGGGTTATGCTCTATCACTCCCCCTGTGATCACTACCTTGTCGGTCAAAGTATCCATTTCGAGTATCCGCTTGACAACGGAGTGAAACAAGCCTTTTACAATGTGATCCAGAGCGGCTCCAGACTTAATTTTTTCAAGCACCTCAGTTCCTGAAAAAACAGTGCAATAGCTGCCGAGAGTGACTTCGCCATCAGCTTGACTCGCAAGCTGATCAAGTTTTTCGAGGGGCACACGCAACCGCACAGCCATCTCTTCAAGAAAGGCGCCTGTCCCTGCAGCGCATTTCCGGTTCATTTTGAAGCTCGTTCGTACGCCATTATTGTCGATTTTTATGATCTTGTTGTCCTGGCCTCCGATATCAACTATTGTCATGGGGCCTTTGAAATAGTGGAGGCATCCGCGGGCGTGGCACGAGATCTCGGTCATGGTTTTCGACGCGAACTTCACGCTATTTCGGCCATACCCTGTCGAAAAAACATGAATAGAGTCGCACGACGAAATTCCAGCCGATAAAAGCGCCTCCTTCCAAGCCACGTTGGATGCGACTTCGAAATCAGTTCCTGAATATAGCACATGCCAACCGAGTATGTTTCCTTGATTATCAACGACAACGGATTTTGTTGTGCAGGACCCGACGTCGAGTCCGCCTGCCAAGTTGTGAGTCAAAATTCTTTCCCAAGCGATAGTTTGAAGAGGGACAAAATTCCTTTAGTTAATTTTACGAGAATCTTTTCAATAACTCTCTAACCTATGACATTTCCATCCAGACAAAAAAGTTGGAGACACTGCATGAAAAAGGGCTAGGGAACTTTCTGATCCAGTTGTTCCACAAATGCTTCAATATTGGTCCTGGTTTGTTCCTCTGAGTAACATCGCAGGTCGTTGAGATCTCCATGAATCACCAAAGTTGGTATGCTCAGGCGCTTTGCCATCCGTTGTGGCATAGAATACCTGTCGTTGGAATTGTTGGGGCATGTTTTAGCATCGTGAAAGATTACACCGTCGATACTAAAATTTTTGATCCAATTGTCCATGTAGGATTCTTTAAATGATTCATCACGAACAATGAACAATTCAGTGTAAGCCCGGGCCATGGACTCAAAAGGCGTTTTGGGATCAAACGCGTCAAAGATCCAGCTATTACAATATGTTGATGCTACCACATTTGTCTTTAGCTGGTAGAATTGATCGCTCAGTTCCCGAAGTTTTCCCCATACGGGCATTCCATCCCAATAAAGACGATGGCGTTCATTTTTGACAGCGCCTTCTTTGAGCCTGATTCGATCTTCGAGTTCAGAGATCAAGAGTTTATAATATTCGACCGCTTCCGGTTTTCCCCTTAGAACAACCGCTGGCGCCATATGGATCGTGGCGTCGAAGAAAGTTAAAGGCGCCGGGATTGCGGCCCCGCATTCCAGCACGCGGCGCCATAGCCTGGTGCACTGTAAGGACAGATCAACTACCTCGCGTAACCTGTCGATGTCGAATTTGGCGCCGGAAACTGCTTCCAGGACAGGTATCATCGCCTTCATCTGCAAGACGATGTCCGTAACATGGAAGTCTTCGACCTTGCCAATATTTCGGTGAGTATGAATCCCAATAATGGGAACGTTCCATTCCCTCGCGTAAAAAGAGAACCAATCCTGGACATCCCTGCACTGATTCGTGTTGTAAACGAGGATATCCGCTTTAGGAACGCTCTGGATTCCATACGCCTTGGTTAATGGTGTCAAACCCTTCAAGTAAGAGCCGACGTCCGCTGTCAGATATGAGCAGATGTCCGGGGAATAGCCGACTGCGTTTGCAAGTGGGATTACTTCCGTTGCCATCCGGGTCGCGCCCAAAAGGGCGCCATGGTTTTCAGGATAATAGACAAGGAAACCCATAGCGTGCAAAAGCTCAGCAGGACCAACTGACGTACACCAAGCTATTTTTTGTCGCCCCGTTTTTTGAGCCTCGTCAAGTTCCAGAAAATGAGCCGCCATCAGCTTTTTCATCTGGGATGTGGCCGCTATGGGTTTTCTCAAATGTTTTAATTGATCTGTCACAGTCTTAACCTTAAAAAAGAAAAAATAATTATTTCAAATGAATAGGCAAAAAATCCTATTTCGGGAACTAATCATGCTTATTAGCCAAACAAGCTTCCCGATTTGAAAGAATATTTTTTAGTAAATCCTGGGGAAAATCTTTGTTGCGCTTAGCTCCTCCAGCCGGGGCAAACCCTGATCCATTTCCAGCGCTTGCAGTAGCCATACCTGTTGGTTCGGACACAACGTTTTACTTTATAACAATAGGGTCGGTGATATGTGCGGTACGCTAAGTGTTGATCGGCCGTACTTGAAGTAACCCGCGCGGATGTTTTTGAAACCACTGTTTCACCCGCAACCGAAAGAGCATTGGCTCCCAATAAAATTAGCGTCCCGGCTACAAAGCCTACCAAGACAATCGATAGTTTTTTCATGCCTAACTCCTTTTGGGCCATTTTATCGTATTCTATTGAGTAGGCTTAAAATCTACAATAGCCAACTCGATTTTCTGTCTTTGAACTTAAAACAGTATGGATTAACCTGAATAATTTAACTAGAAACCGATATCATTGTGGCCTGAATCTTGGCGATCAGCTTCTCTACCTCACTCTCACAAGAAAGGACAGTGCCGGAGCAGACTGTCAAGGTTCGTCCAGGTTTTAGAACCTTTCCGATAGCAATGAATTTTTCCCCTTTGGCAGGGTGGAGAAAATTGACTTTATATTCAACTGTAAGCACCTCCGAAAGAGGCGGCATAAGAGTGTAAGCAGCATATCCACAGGCGCTGTCAACGATGATGGTAACTATTCCTGCGTGAAGGTAACCATGCTGCTGAGTTAAGCTCTCGCAGTACGGCAGCTCGATATGGACTTCCCCAGGACCGACATGCGTCATTGAAGCGCCTATGGTCTTCATCACCTGTTGTCGGTTGAAACTCAATCGGACGCGATTCTCAAAGTCTTCATCATGTGGTGTGAAATCATTCATGATCAAAATAAAAAATTCAAACCCGATCTCAATAGAATCCTATTTGGACGCAGAAGCCTTGTTCTCAAAATAGCCCGGAGCTTCATGAGGGAAAATGGCGTGTATTAGAATTTCTTCTTCAGTCAATCCCGGGAATTTTTTCTCCAGTTCCGGCCACATCGGCGGAATCAATTCTGCAGGTCTTACCGAGATAGGTTTATCTCCTTTTAGTACCCGGTCCTGCAGCTCCTTATTAACAGGCGCAGGGGTTTCGCCGTACATTCCCTTGAGTAAATTTGCAGTGTGGTTAGCGATTATCTTGTATCTACCCAAGAGTACATTGAAAGTAGCCTGGGACACCACTATCTGTGACGTCGGGGTCACTAACGGAATATAGCCTAAGTCTGCTCTAACCTTTGGTATCTCTTCCACAATTTCGTCGAGTCGATTCAGGGCGTTTTGCAATCTGAGTTGACTGCTGAGGTTGGACATTACGCCACCTGGGATTTGAGTTACAAGCATTTTGCAATCAACACCGCTGTAGGGAGCCTCAAATTCGGAATACGAGCTTCGAACAGCTTTGGCCACTTCGGCTGCCTTGGTAAGTTTTTCCAAATCACATCCAGTATTGTAACCAAATCGCTCCAGAGAGAATACCAAGGACTCGGTGCAAGGATGGCCCGTGCCACCTGAGAACGGACTCAAAACGGAGTCAATCATTTCGCATCCAGCCTCAACAGCCTTGAGGGCTGACATCATTCCCATCCCGCAATTGTCATGAGTGTGTAAATGGATAGGAACATTGACAGCCTTTTTCATGGCCGATACCAGTTGGAACGCTGTTTGCGGATCTATCAACCCACCCATATCCTTGATGCATATTTGGTCAACTCCCTTGTCTTCCAATTGCCGGGCCTTGGAAACAAAAGTGTCAATAGTGTGAACCGGGCTGATAGTGTAACACACAGCTCCTTCGGCAATTTTGCCCACCTCTTTGACAGCCTTTATAACACACTCATGGTTTCTTATGTCGTCGAGCGCGTCAAAAATCCTGAACACATCAATCCCGTTACGGGCCGAGGCTTCCACAAATTTGGAAACTACGTCATCTGGAAAATTTGAATAAGCAACCAGGTTCTGGCCCCGAATCAGCATCATGTTCTTAACGTTGGGCATAGCGTCTTTAAGGATGCGAGCCCTAGCCCAAGGATCTTCTCTAAGGTAACGGACACACACATCAAAAGTCGCCCCTCCCCACGTCTCAACGCCGTAAATTCCCGTATCAGCAAGTTTAGCGGCTATTTTAAGCAGGTCGTCAAGTTTGATTCTGGTAGCGACTTTACTTTGAGATCCGTCTCTCAAGGTAATATCAAAGATTTTCACTGTTTTGGGGCTCTGAGTTTCCATTTAGTTCCTCCCTGGAAAAATACTTATGAATTGGCCTCTCAGTTGGCCATATTGACAACATGGGTTCACCTGCCCAGTGACCGCCTAATTAATCGCTGATTATCTTATTTTCACCCTGTTGATACCGAAGGGCAAACACTAGGGGAGCGCGCATCTCGAATCTGCTTTCTTACAATATAACATTAATTTTCTCATTCCAAAACCTCTAATTTGTTGTTTCTTTTTTTGATGGAGCCCGACCCGTTAAAGGAAAGAACGTTTTTAGAAATTTTTTCTCTTCCTCCAGGTTTCTAACGAAACCGTCGAGCTGAGCATCCCGAAGGGAGTTCAGAATAGCGCCAAACGTAGGCCCGGGCTCGTAGCCCATTTCCTTGAGGTCCTTACCGGTCGTCGCGGGTCGAACATGTCGCAACCTGGTTATGAATTCGGATATGGACTTGCGACTTTGCTCCTGGCTGGTCTTTCCCATCATAAAAAGCAACGATTCCATAGACAATCTGTTCAGCGTTAAAAAAATTTCGCTCGGCTTAATCAATTTCTCCCGATCCAGGAGGTTCAAAATCCATCGCAATTCCCGGCGCTCTTTTATAAGGTGTTTTATCTGAGGCTCTGGAACCGCCAGATTTTCAGCGAAATTCATGAGCGATTGATCATCAAGTGAATCAGTAAGGGCGAGAAAGTATACTAGCCATGGGTCAATTTTTTGTGCCAGAAACAGATATTTCCACCACGAAAGCACTCCTGAAACGGAGTCTACCAAGGCTGCAATTTTCTGATTAAAAATAAGCCCTGGACATAAGGCGTCCAAAACTCCAATGGCGGACATCTGTTCGATTGCCGGTAAAGGATTTCGTTCATTTAGAATATGAAGCAACTCGTTGAAGAGACGTTTTCCCTCAACCTTCTCGAAAACCCTTATTTTCAAGGCTCCCTTAATGAGCGTTAAAGTGTGCTTGCTGATATTCAGGTTGAATCGGCTGGCAAAACGAATAGCCCTTAAAATACGAGTGGGGTCTTCTACAAAGGCTAGATTATGCAAAACACGGATCACTCTTTCCTTTATGTCTCTGACACCACCAAAGAAATCTATCAATGTGCCCCATCGTAAGGGATTAAGGCAAACCGCCAAAGTATTTATGGTAAAGTCCCGTCTATAAAGGTCACGCTTTATGGAACTGGTTTCAACCTGAGGTAACGCTCCCGGACTCTCATAGTACTCATGTCTGGCGGTGGCTACATCTATCTTGAAGCCGTTATCGAAAAGCATTACGGCGGTTCCAAATTTTTCGTGGCTCCTGACTCGACAATTTTCATATGAGTCTGCCAAAGCCTTGGAAAATAAAATCCCATCCCCCTCCACGACAAGATCTATATCCAGATTGTAATTTCTCAACAAGAGATCGCGCACAGCGCCACCAACAAGGAAAACCTCATAATTCAGATTTGCCGCCACTTGGCCAGCCTTTCTCAGAATTTCAAAAACTTCCTTCGGTGTTCTCTCTTCGAGAAGTTTTCTCACACTCTTGCGTCGTTCCCGACCACCGGAAAAGTCTTCAGGGCTAGTGGAATCGCTGATCCTGGGGAGTTTGAGGTGTTCCAGGAGGTCGCTTCTGGATATGACACCTACCATATGGCCCTGGTCTATTACGGGTACCAACCTGTGACGGCCATCGACAGTAATTCTTAACACCTGATCAATAGATTCATCCGGCGTAACAAAGACCACGCCAGGGTTCATGAAATCGGACACAGGATGATCCTGGAGTACGTGGTGTTTGGCTCTATCGACCGCCGACCTGTGGAGTATTCCCAGCAATGATTCATTCTTTTCGACTGGTAGGGAGCTTACTTGATAACGACTAAGCAACTCCGAGGCTTCCTCTATGGTCTGTTCCGGACCGATTGTGATTACCGGACGTGACATTATTTCTGAGGCTTTGTGTTTGGAGTGAGATCTAACTCTGAGAGCATTTAGGATTCGATCCTTGACTTGAAAGATAGACAAGTCCCTGATAGTAGCGCTTGCGGCTGTTGAGTGACCGCCTCCACCAAATTCGGCGGCAATTTCACCGACATTCAAATCCGGGACGTTGCTACGCGCAATAAGGTGAATTCTATCCTCCATTAACACTATTGCTATTACAACATCGTAATTTTCCATTTCCTTGAACTTGTGGACCAGTATCGCCAAGTCCCCAACGTAACCTTCCGCATTCGCTGTGGCTATGATGGCCTCAACACTTCCGAAACGGAAAACCTCGGATCCCTCAATAAATTGGTGCAAGATATCGATCTGTTCTTTAGTCAAGTCGCTTGTCATCATGTTTGCAACTATATTCAAATTAGCGCCCCGTCTCAAAAGCCACTCTGCAGCACGCAAGTCGTGCGGGGTTGTTGATGAAAATGTGAAGGATCCGGTATCCTCATAGATTCCGAGAGCCATAACTGTGGCCTCTTCGGAGTTAACCTGGATCTTGTTGCGACGGAACAGGTCTATGAAAATAGTGACGGTGGCGCCTACCCGGCGAATTATCTCGATGGCGCCATGAACATCATCATCTGAATTGGGGTGATGATCGTAAATGTGAACTTCAACCTGATCTGAATCGCATAAATCCGCCAATCGACCGATTCTGCTTCTCTGTCTCGTGTCCACAAGAATCAGTCTTTTAACCTTGGAAAAATCAAGGTCCTTAACGCGTTCAATTGATAGTATGTAAAGGGTCGATTCCATAAAAAAATCCCGGAGGTTTTTCTCGCGCGATCCCGGAAATACTACTAAAGCGTCAGGATATAATTTCTTTGCTGCGACCATTGATGCAAAAGCGTCAAAATCCGCATTTACGTGTGTTGTGATAATTTCCATTGGAATGTGATACCAGCAATTGAAAGGAATTTTAAACATTCTGATCAATCAAGGATTGAATCAGTTTGAGAAAGTAAAAGGCATTTTATTGATTGTTCGGCAATTTGGAAATATAAGAATGGGAATCATTTCGAAAGAAGGCTTCGATTGATGCGATTTCCCAAACCAAGTGAAAAGAAAACAGTATCTTGCAAAGCATGTTTTTTTGCTTTGATTTTGGTCGTGTACGCTATGGCAACCGGTTGCCAGGAGGTTGATACGATCAAAAGAGAGCTCATCGTCAAAGTCCAGTCAAAATTGCTCAAGAAAAAAATCCAGTTTGCTCCCAGGGATGGGATTATCTTAAGACCTACATCTCTATACCAAACCGCCAATCTTAATTCAGAAATTTTGAGAAAGTTACCTGCGGAATCATCTGTCTATCTTTTGGACAAAGCAGGCGAAATGTACAAGATCAGAACCAGGGACGGCAGGGAAGGTTATGTTGAGCAAAAGGCTATCGGCGGCGAAGATATAATCGCGAAAACCCTCGAATTGAGGAAATCCATAGAAGGAATGCCATCACAAGCTGAAGCGGTTACCAAAAGCAAGGCAAACTTCAGACTAATCCCAGGCCGACAGCATGAAATTATCGAAATTCTTCCTCCCGGCAAGAAGCTCGAAGTCTATGAACGGGTCGTTACAGTCCGCAATAGCCCAGTGTCGGACAAAACGAATCAAAGGTTAAAACCGGTAGATTCAGGAATAACTTCATCTGATGAACCATCGAATCCCGAGGAGGGAAGTGAGGACATTCATAAGGACGTTTGGTACAAGGTCAAGATAGAAGACGGAAGAGTCGGCTACATTTTTACCCACAACATGAAACTCACTCCACCCGAAGACATTTCCAAAACCGTCCCTTTCATGAGGATGATCGCTTGGAGAACTGTTAATGTTACGGATGATCCGGATATAGGCGCCAAAAGCAATTATATAGTAGCCTATGCTCCAATCGGAAAAGATCCTGGATGTGACTATACGAGGCTGTATTTGGTTAGCTGGTCACCAAAGCTTAAAAGACGTATTATAACGTGGCAGCTTCGCATTAACGGTGTTCTTCCGATCACTGATTACCATTTCGAAGGCAAACCTGGATTTAGTGTCCGTTATCTTCATCCCACCAAAAGAGACAAACTTGTTCTAGCGAATTTTATTTTCAACAAGGGTTCGGTGCGAAAGATCAGCGAAGAGGAGATTCCCAATACGGCAAATATGCATTAGAAGTTGATCGTACGCGGGGCTCTGAAATTAACGATTACTATTAAGAATATGTGTCGACGTAAGTTGAGATGGTTTCATGCATGGCCAAGGCGAGAGATATGGTTTGCAGGATACCTATGCAATGGAACGAACCCAAATATCGTGGCGAGCATATTTTGGGGGAATGGATTCAAGAGACTGTTGTACATTTTGGCGGTTTCGTTATAGTTCATCCTTCGGAGCCTAAGTTCCCGGTCTGTAGCTATGATCCTGGCCCATTGACTGCTAAATCCCGTGTGATTCTTGAGTTCTGGCGCCGAATCTGCAATTTGCCTTAACTTTGCCATTCGCTGGTCTGTCTCATCTATACTGGAAATTATGCTGTCAGGATCAGCTGCCCTTAAAAGTATAGAGCGCTCTTCCAGTATTTTTTCACCCCATTTGTTCTCGATTACCCCAAAACCTTTTAACACTTCGACTATTCCCTGTACCTGGTCATTTCGATCCCTGGCGAGGTTGACCATTCCTTCCCATTGTGTTCTGGCCTCACCGCGAATTTCCTTCAACGCCGGCCGCAGTGTAAGAAATGAGATGATTGATAACATCAAGAAAGCGACCAGGACCGTACAGGTAAATTCTATAAGTCTAGATATAACTTTCGAATTTGAACCAGACAAACAGGTTAGCCCATCATCCACCCGGTTTTGCAGCTCAGGTCTAAGATCTACATTAAGTCTCGAATGATAGTTGGAAAATTGGTTCATTCGTCCCACTGGCACATTAATATAATCTTAATAGGACATTAACTTATAATCAGATAAATTTTCTGAATTTTTGAGATAAAACTTTTAATGTCAGGTGTTCCTATTGTCAAATAAAATTTTAGGAAACTTCGTTATTTTCTGTTCGGGTTAACACAACAACTGTGTCTCCCAGATAAATTATCTGCCTTGCTATCAACATAGCTTTCAAATTGCAAGATTAAAACTGGGTCTCTGATAGCGCAATACCTTATTGCCTGGATCAAGATGCTCCGGCATTGACTTTGCTGTAATCTGAAATCATTATAACGTTATTGAAGTTGATCAGTATAAAAGTGCGAGGTTCAGCATGTCGTTCAATAATGATCGTCGTAAGTTTTTGAAAACTGGCCTGGTTATGTCGGCGGCGTTAGCAGGCGCGTCGGTTGGTATAGTTGATCCGCTTCGGGTTGGCGCGGAAGATTACCCGGACTTAGCCATATGCAACGGTAAAGACGCTGGGCTTATAACCAGAAAAGCGGTTGAAGCTATGGGGGGAATCAAGAGATTTGTTAAACCTGGGGCCAAAGTACTCATAAAACCGAACATGAGTTTCGCCAGGAGGCCTGGTTCTGGCGCAAACACCAATCCGGAGGTGGTCAGGGAAGTTGCTAGAATGTGCGCCGAGGCTGGGGCTTCACGTATTTCGGTAGTCGATAATTGTTTGAACAACCCTGCAGACTGTATGAAATTATCCAAGATTCCCGAATACTGTAATGATGTTAAGAATACCCATACAAACGTTGTCAAGAACGAAAGATTGTTTCGAGAAGTTAGTGTTGAAAAGGGGACGCAATTCAAAAAAATGAAAGCGCTCTCTGACGCTTTGGACGCTGATACACTTATTGCAGTTCCCGTAGGAAAGTCCCATGGCTCCTCAGGTGTTAGTATGTCCATGAAAGGCATGATGGGGTTGATCTATAATCGCCTATCCTTCCACAACAGATATAATCTCCATGAATCAATTGTTGATATGGTGACTGTGTTGAAACCTCATCTGGTCGTCATTGACGGCACGAGAATACTTGGTTCAGGAGGACCGGGTGGCCCCGGAGAGGTGATCCCGTTAGATCTGGTGATAGCGTCTACAGACATGGTGGCCGCTGATGCTCAGATGGTAGCGTTGGGCAAATGGTACGGAAAAAAACTCGAACCCAGACAGATTAAACATATCAGGCTGGCGGCTGAACGGGGCTTGGGCCGCATAGATCTCGACAAACTAAACATAAAGAAGATTAACGTTTGAAACATTTTCAGAGATTCATTCAACTCCTTAGCTTCGCTACTTTTTCATTCCTGTTGCTTTGGGCGGCATATCCAGAGACTGGCCACGCTCCTTTCAGCGCGTTTTTGCAAGTCGACCCCATTATAGCCCTCACAACATTAATAGCCAGTCGTGAATTCCAAATTGGCTTTTTGCTGGCGGCTGCTGTTGTTTTAAGCGGTTTGTTGGTTGGCCGCGCTTTTTGTGGATATGTTTGCCCAATGGGCGCCACCATCGATCTAATGCAGCGCGTAATCTATCCAAAACGAAAGATTAAATCCTCTCCAAAAGGCTACGATGTTAATCAGAGGATTCGACCATTCAAATATTATGTGCTGATAGTAGTGGTGGGAGCGGCGCTGGGAGGAATATCGCTGGCGTTCCTGGTCTCCCCTATCTCTCTCGTCACTCGTTTTTGGGGCCTGGTTGTGTATCCTGCGGCGCTCTGGATCGCCGATTCGGGCTTGGACCTGCTAGCCCCAATATTCCGGTACTTCCCGGACCTTGCCTACATTCAAATTCCCCGACGTGTATTCGCAACGAATTTCTTTGTAGCAGGTTTTGTCGTTTTTATTTCTGCTCTTGCTATTAAGGCCCCTCGTTTCTGGTGCTCATACATCTGCCCCGCCGGAGCCCTCGTAGCTATATTCTCTAAAAAGCCTCTAATTCGCAGAAATGTTGATAGTTCCTGTAACCAATGTGGGAAATGTGTCCGAAATTGCCCAATGGCGGCTATTCGTGAGGACCCTCACTCCACAGCCTACAGAGAATGCCTCCTATGTCTTCATTGCAAGGAAATATGCCCGCAAAACGCCATCTCGTTTTACAAGGCTAATAATGCTACGGGAGTAGCGCAGGTCAAACCGGATCTCACCAGGAGGGCCATGGTCTTGTCGGCGGTCTCAGGTCTGGGAGTCGCCTCACTGGTCAGGACAGGCTGGAATGAACCGCGGCTCCTGGGTCAGGAAAGGGCGGTGGTTCCCGCGGACCTTATACGCCCTCCGGGGGCCATGCCTGAACCCGATTTTCTAAAACTATGTGTAAGATGTGGCCTGTGTATGAAGGCCTGCGCTACGAACACACTGCAGCCGATCTGGTTTAAGGCTGGCGTGGAAGGACTCTTCAGCCCATCCTTGACGCCTCGCTTAGCCGCCTGCGCTGTAAATTGCGCGATTTGCGGCTCAGTTTGTCCGACTGGCGCTATCAGAAAACTTCCAGTTGAAGAAAAAATTCAGGCCAAGATCGGAACGGCATGGATCGATAGACAGAATTGCCTCGTCTGGAATCGTGACAAAAAATGCCTGGTGTGCGGCGAAGTTTGCCCTTATCGCGCTATTTCCTTTCAGCCTGTGGAGGGACGTAAAAACGGTGTCCCTGTTGTTCATGCCAATCGTTGCTGTGGTTGCGGATGGTGCGAAAATAAATGCCCTGTTGAAGGAGCGGCCGCCATCAAAGTTACCGTGGTTGGTGAAGTCAGGTTGGCCACCGAATCCTACATCGCAAAAGCGAAAGAATATGGCCTTGAATTTAAGGTAGTAGACAGGAAATTCGACAAGTTGGCGCCTGACACATTTGAATCGTCCGGGATTGATGATGGATCTGGAAACCAGGATAACGTTCAGGCTCCCGTGAAGGAAAAGCTCCCATCGGGGATTCTAGACGAATAAAAATCTCACTTTCCCCGTAAAAGACCCTTTTCGTAGAAATATTGAAAAACTACAAATTGATCGATCCCGGTCAGTTCCACCACCTTGAAGATGGTCACTGACTGTCTTGACATTTTTAATTCATTAATAACTCTGGTTATTCGTCCATAAACTTCGTTACTTTCGTTTATGTCCATAAAAATTTCTCCTTAAAAAATGAACGGAGCAAAAGACGGTCTAATTCTTTCAAAATAAAAATGGTTGGCCAGTTTGGGATTTGGAATAATTTTTGTTCCAATGGTTCCACGCTCATCCAAAAATGAACTTCTCCGCAGATTTTATGGTCTCGGCAAGAGACTCGACATTTGGACCACCCGCTTGCGCCATATCCGGCCGGCCACCGCCGGAGCCTCCGATTGACTCTGCTGCCTTCTTAACAATGTTTCCCGCGTGGAAACGATCTGTCAAATCCTTTGTAACGAGAGCAAGGAGGAATGCCTTCCCATCGGCCCGGGCGCCTAACAGGGCGACGCCTGATTTCAATTTATCCTTTATCCTGTCAGCGTATTCTCTTAAGTCCTTTGGATTTTTAACGTCTTCAACTACCTGGGCCAGCATCTTGACCCCGTTTATTTCTTGAGCGCCTGACAAAATATCGGAGCCTTCCTGGCGAGCGAAAGTCCGTTTCAGTTCAGATATTTCCCGTTCCCTGGTTTTCTTTTCTTCGATTAATTTGTCCAATTTTCTGAGGGCGTCGTTCCTGGATGTTTTCAATCTGTCACAAACCTGGGCCAGTTCACTCTCTAACCCCCTTAGATAGGCTATTACTCCCAATCCTGTAACAGCCTCGATCCTTCGAACCCCAGCTGCTATTCCACCCTCGTACGTAATCTTGAATGATCCTATTTCCCCCGTCCTTGACGCGTGGGTGCCTCCACAGAGTTCCTGACTAAATTCCCCCACAGACACGACCCGGACACTGGAACCATATTTTTCTCCAAAAAGAGCCGTTGCTCCCGTGGCTATGGCCTTTTCTACCGGCATCTCAGTTACAGTGACTTCAGTGTCTTCGATAATTTTTTCATTCACTAACGTTTCTATTCTCTCAATTTCCTCATCTGTAATTGGCGAGAAATGAGTGAAGTCAAAACGCAGTCGGTTCGGTTCAACCAGGGATCCCCTCTGGTTAACGTGAGGCCCCAGCGTTTCCCTCAATGCCCATTGCAGTAGATGGGTGGCTGAATGATTAGCCATTACTGATCTTCGCAAACCGGTTTCAACTTCTAGTGAAACCACATCGCCAACTGAGAACGAGCCGGATTTGACTATTCCCTGGTGAGCGATCAGGCCGCTTCCCACTTTGGCGGTATGCTGAACTTCAAACTCCGCGCCCTCTTTGCCAATCGCTCCATGATCCCCTACCTGTCCACCCGATTCAGCGTAGAAAGGGGTCCTGTCTGTCAGGATCGACAGAAATTCACCAGCCTTAGCGCTATTAACCCTGTTACTTTCTTTCAGGATGGCGATTATTGCTCCTGTGTCTTCAAGCCGCTCATAACCCGTAAATTCGACTGAACCGAGGTCCTTAATGACTTCCCAGGGAAGTGAAGATTCAACGCCCCCACTGCCCTCCCAAGCCTGCCTGGCCATTTCCTTCTGTTTGGCCATCTCCTTTTCGAAACCGTGGTGATCCAGGGCCATTCCGGATTCCCGAGCCAGATCCTCGGTCAAGTCCCTTGGGAAACCAAAAGTGTCGTAAAGTCTAAACACTATGCTGCCCGGGATTACAGTCTTCCCCGATTCTTTTAACTGGCCGATCTCGTCTTCAAAAAGGATCAGTCCACGACTCAGTGTTTGAAGGAAACGTTCCTCCTCGCTCTTGATGACTTCCTGAATCAAGGCTTCACGTGTTTTTAGTTCGGGATAGGCTGATGACATTTGACCAACTACGACAGAAGCCGTGTCATACAAAAAGGGTTCATTGAGACCCAACCGCTTGCCGTAACGCAATGCCCTCCGCATTATTCTACGCAGGACATATCCTCTGCCTTCGTTCGAGGGCAACACACCGTCGGCTATCAGGAAGGCCGCCGCCCTACTGTGATCAGCGATAACCCTGATAGCAACCGTTTCAGTAGGTCCGGAAAATCGGCTCTTGCCGGAAATTGTCTCGATCCTACCGATTATGGGGTCAAACAGGTCAGAATCCCAGTTGCTGGATTTACCCTGAATCACGGCTGCCAGCCTTTCCAAGCCAAGACCGGTGTCTATTGAAGGTCGAGGTAAAGGCTCCATATGGCCTGAAGCGTCGCGGTTATATTGCATGAAAACCAGGTTCCAAAGTTCCAGGAAACGATCGCAATCGCAATCAGGGCCACAAGCCGCTGATCCGCATCCAAAGCTTTCTCCCTGATCTATATGAATCTCGGAACAAGGCCCACAAGGCCCCGTGTCCCCCATGCTCCAGAAATTATCTTTTTCGCCCAAGCGGATAATCGGGTTTGTTCCAGGACCAAGGACCTTTTTCCAGATTTTCTCTGCAGGATCATCATCAAGGAATATGGTCACATGCAATCGCTTTTTGGGTAATCCTAGTGTCCTGGTCAGAAAATCCCATCCAAAAGCTATTGCGTCTTCCTTGAAATAATCGCCGAATGAAAAGTTCCCAAGCATTTCAAAAAAAGTGTGGTGTCTTGCCGTACGGCCAACATTTTCCAGATCATTATGTTTCCCGCTGACTCGTAAGCACTTTTGGGCGGTTACAGCCCTATTGTAGGACCGCTTTTCCTGGCCGGTAAACACACCCTTGAACTGGACCATGCCTGCGTTCGTAAAAAGAAGTGTAGCGTCACCCGTGGGAATCAACGAAGAACTTTCTACTCGAGTGTGGTCTTGTGCCTCAAAAAATTTTAGGAATTCTTCACGCAAATCAGCGCCCGTCATGAAACCTCCCGGCAGTTGTGTAAATCTCAAAAACTCCAAGTTCAGGCTTAAAGGATCATATTTTTAAGAAATTATCACAGCTTGTGAGGCTTTGGCAACAACGGTCTTTGAACAGCAGTTTAAATCACCAAGAGTCGCGAGTAATTCGTGAACCGTTATTGGCGCAAAATAGGTTGGGTTTTATGTTGTTACGGGGACCGCTTAATTGGAGCATTCCCGGAAAATTATTTTCCAATAATAAAAATTATAAAACCTATTAAATTAGGTAAATTATACAATTTAGCTAATATATTCGTTATGTTTAGTTTACTATAAATATTAATTAATGGATTTATTATACTGATATAATGATAAAATAGTTGACAAATATACGGTCATATAATATCGGTTCATTCTCGTTTGGCTATCAAGCCATTTATCAAAAACGTGAGCTTACCACAGAACAACACTTGCAAAACCGAACGACAACAAAATCTTTTGGAACCGGAAAACGAGAGAATCATGACTCGTCGTCTTTTTACCGACGAAAGTTGTTCAAGACGCGAGCGAGTGAAGAGACAACGGAAACAGTATCGACATTGTCATCTGGTGTTCTCGATCAAGTTTTCGCTCATTCTTCGGAAAACATGTCAGAGTTACCGGACAATTCCGTAGCCTTGATGGTTACGTCCCCACCTTATAATGTCGGCAAGGATTATGATCTCGACCTAACACTCGATGAATACTTGAACCTTCTGGAAAGGGTGCTCACAGAAACGAAGAGGGCGCTCATGCCTGGTGGAAGGATCGCCTTCAATGTTGCCAACGTTGGAAGAAAGCCGTACATCCCACTGAACTCCTTCGTGGCAGTAATGGCTTCACGGTTGGGTCTTCTTATGAGGGGTGAGATCATTTGGGTCAAAGGGAGGGGGGTCAGCGGTTCATGCGCATGGGGTTCCTGGATGTCAGCGGGAAACCCAACTCTTCGTGACCTGCATGAATATGTGCTCGTTTTTAGTAAAGACCGGTTCGACAGGCCTTGTAAGGGTCGATCGACAATCGATCGTGACGAATTTATGAGGGCCACCACCAGTGTATGGGAAATCCCAACCGAATCGGCTAAGAGAGTAGGGCATCCAGCCCCGTTTCCAGTCGCGCTTGTCGAGCGTTTAATTCAACTTTACACGTTTGAAGGGGATGTGGTTCTGGATCCATTTATGGGAAGCGGGTCTACCGCTGTAGCCGCGAAAAGGCTTGGGCGACATTTCGTTGGTTACGAAATAAGCCAGGAATATGTTGACATTATCCACAAACGACTAGGTCAGACTGACAGGGAATTTAACGGACAAAGCAAACAACACGTTGCTTAGTAGAGTCTTGCCTTTTAATCCATTAACCCAAGACACCTTGCCCTGAACCCCAGTAAATTTTGATCGGACCAAATTTCTTGACAAGACACGTTAAATGTTTGTACAAAGATAGGATACATTGGTCCCATCGTCTAGTGGCCTAGGACACCGCCCTCTCACGGCGGAGACACCGGTTCGAAACCGGTTGGGACTGCCAATACTTAGCTTCTTCTCCTCCACCTTTGGGGACCTTTTTCTGAAAGCAGATTCATCGTACCCGCCAAATCCTGATTTATGTTGTGAATATATCTTTCAGTAGTAGTGACACTCTTGTGCCTCAGAATCCTCTGAATCCTTTTGGTTGAAACCTTGTGGGTATCTGCGAGTACTATAATGGACCCCAAAAACTGGACAGGAGATTAAGGTGGGAAAGCCTACCTTGGAGATGTAGAAAGAACGCTTATCATAGGGAGGCTTGGATTGAATTTCATT
>JAMCYH010000352.1 GCA_023474025.1 Deltaproteobacteria bacterium | reverse complement strand
ACGAATCCTGGAATCAACTAGAAAATTGAAGACAGAGGCATCTTAATCATCATTCCAATATAATCCATACCTTGATTGAAGGAGTTTCCTATGTCCCAAGACAAGAAGAAAGTAGCCCCGACCTGCGCAACCTGCCCAAATGAAATGCCCGAAATGCTATGTATGTATGAGAGCGGTTCGAGTCACAAAGGTTGCCCGACCGTAAGCCGTAAAGACCTTCTGGCAAGGGCAAACAAGAAATACGAAGACCCCGAAATTCAGGGGTTCGCCCATAACGCGTCTGTTCAGGAATCAGCTTGCTACGCGAATCGGCATGAGCGTCCCTACGTGATGCAACCTACAAAGACTCGAATTGTTGAAATCTGTGAGTTCGCAAATCGTATGGGTTACAAACGACTCGGCCTTGTTTTCTGCGTTGGTCTTAAAAATGAAGCCTCTATCGTTGACAAGATATTTAAAAATAATGGCTTTGATGTGGTGTCAGTTTGCTGCAAGGCCGGCAGGACTTCAAAAGACCTTATCGGTATTGAGGAGCAGGACAAAATCTTTCAGGGAACCGACGAAGCGATGTGTAACCCGGTTTTTCAAGCAATGGCGCTCAATGAGGAGAAAACCGATTTTAACGTGCTGCTCGGTCTTTGCGTGGGGCACGATTCTTTATTCTTCAAACACGCCAACGCCTACACTACTGTGCTGGCGGTAAAAGATCGAGTAACCGGCCACAACCCTCTTGCCCCTATTTATCTACATGGCACGTATTACAAGAAACTGCTGTCATGAAAAGGACCCTGCGAGAACCATGAAAAGAGCTATTGTTTCCGTACTATCTCTTTTTGCCTTTGCTGGTGTTGCTTACGCAGAAAACCTTAATTGCAGAGTAGTTTTAAGGGATATGTACGCTGGTGACTCTCAGAAAACACAGAACCTTCTTGTGCCGATGCTCAAGAATAACGAACTCGATGGAGTCACGAGATTGCTTTCCTCAGGAGCAGTCACGTTGTTTGAGGCCGGTGAAAAAGTTTATCTGAAAAAACTGCAAAGACATGGCTGCTTTCCCCGCAGAACTCCAGGCCCTGCAGTCCAGATGATTGAACGGGGTGTATTTAAATTAGCGCAGGACTCACTATAGTTGAATCCCAAATCAACTGGATTATTTTTTCTGATTATTTGAACGGTCGTCCTGCTTTTCCGTTATTTTGACCGAGCTGGGCAACCCGTTTATTTCAGTATGAATGTCTAGATTGGAATTATTTTCGTATTTTCACTGAGCAGAAATGGAAAAATTCCAAAAGGAGATCGAACATGAGCGCCTATTTAATTGGTCACATGACGGTCAAGGACACAAACAAGTGGGACGAATACCGGAAGCAGGTCCCTGGCACTCTCGAACCTTGGGGCGCAAAGCTAATTTTTCGCGGCCAGCGCTCAGAGGTGTTAGCCGGTGAACACCATCATACCTACACGGTAGTCATTCAATTTCCGGATCAAGACGCTCTTAAGGGATGGTACAAGTCCAATGCCTATCAAGCGCTTGTTCCTTTGAGAAGCGAGGCTGCGGAAATGGTCTTGGTGAGCTACAACGAGTGAGCGAATGATGGCCTTGCTAAATGTCGGAATTTTCCAGATCGTCCTGTAACATTAGAACTGCTCTCGCCTCGGTTACAGGTAGTTCCTGGATGTCCTTGAGTTTTCTCCCGATCACCCTCGTCCGGGTCTGAGCCTTTTCGATTTGTTTGGATGCGCTTTCCAGCTTGTCTTTAACCTTTTCTAGTATCTCTCCATATTGAGACCACTCAGTTTTGACGGCGGACAGCAAATTCCAGACTTCGCTGGACCGCTTCTGAATGGCTAGTGTCCTGAAACCCATCTGAAGGCTGTTGAGCAGAGACCATAATGTAGTTGGCCCGGCGATCATGACTCTACATTCACGCTGAATATATTCAGCCAGTCCCTCGCGTCTGATTACTTCAGCGAATAGCCCCTCCGTTGGGAGAAAAAGAATGCCAAAATCAGTTGTTTTGGGAGGGTTTAAATATTTCTTGCAAATATCGTTTGCACACTGTTTTATACGGACTTCGAGCTGTTTTGCAGCGGCTTCTGACGCAACAGCGTCAGCCTTTTCCTGGGCGTCCATAAGTCGCTGATAGTCTTCAACCGGGAACTTGGCGTCAATGGGTAACCAAACTATATCATTGTGATCTTCATTCTTACCCGGAAGCTTTATGGCGAATTCCACTCGTTCCCCTGCGTCTTTGGTCCCCACGTTTTTCGCATACTGATCAGGCGCGAGGACCTGCTCCAGAAGGACGCCCAGTTGGACTTCACCCCAAGTACCGCGAGTTTTGATATTTGTAAGGACTTTCTTCAGATCGCCAACGCCGGTTGCGAGGAGCTGCATCTCGCCCAACCCTCTGTGGACTTGTTCCAGGCGTTCACTGACCTGCTTGAAAGACTCACCAAGCCGTTTTTCCAGAGTGCCCTGAAGTTTTTCATCTACAGTTGCCCGCATTTGATCCAGTTGTTTTGCGTTATCTTCCTGAATAGATTTAAGTTTGTCTTCTACTGCCGTCTTGAGCGCATCAAGTTTCTGCTGGTTCGATTCTGTTAGGCCGGTCAGTTGGCTAGAGAAGGAAGCCATCTGTTTCTGTTGAGAATCGGCCATACCAGTCAGGCCCTTGAGCACGGAATCATTAAAATTTTTAAGGGAGTTGTTTACGTCTTCACGCATTGCTTTGGCGCTTGCTGACCCTTCGCTCTGTATCTGCTTCAATCGCTCGTCAATAGTGGATTTCTGCGCTTCAAGCTTGGACTCAGTTGTGCCCGTGAGTTTCGCAAGCTGATCAAGAACATCCCTTAGCTGATTACGCTGATTTAATCCTAAATCATTGAGGGTTTTAACCAATGTCTCACTGAAATCCTTCAGGGAACCTGTAACTTCCTCGCGGGCCTTTTGCGAAGCATTGATGGATTCTTCCCGCATTTGGTCGAGTTTCTTACCACTGTCTACCTGCATTCCGGAAAGTCTCTGTTCAACCGTTTCTCTCATTGTCCCCAGTTTTTGTTCATTGCTTTGGGTAAGTTTGTCGAGTCGTTCTGAAAAAACATCCAGGTGCGACTTCTGGGAATTGGCCATTTGCGCCATACCGTTTACAAGTGAGTCATTAAAACCTTTTAGTGTGTTCGAGAGTTCCTCTCGGGATTGCCGGGACAAGCTGGCCAGTTCTTCCCTATTGTTCGCAATTTCTTCCCTTACGGCCCGTTCCACTCGTTCATAGGACTTTTCCACAGTATATAGGGCTTGTTCTATCGGGCCAAGGTCAACAGATACTTTGCGAAAAATTTGGACAATCTGGATGATGATTATCACCCCGAGCAATGTCACGGTAATTATGGGTAGAAAACTTTCCATGGTTTATCTTAAAGGTTTAAAGTTGTCCTTAGCGGTCATGCTCTGCCGGGCGTTTTTTCCAGGCCATTGATTATATACTCCAACCACAAAAATGAAACAAATCATGAACGGCTACGACCGGAAGCGCCACCATCGGGGGGAATTTCATAAACTCGACCGGTCAGGATTCGATTGACTCTTTGCGCCGGGTGTTGACAGGAGACATGATGCAGTGGTACTCCCTTGAAAGCAGGCGCCGCGGATCGTGCTTGTCATGTGGTCATGACCTGAAACAGGAAGGGCTTTTGGTGTTAGAGATGTCATCAACCGAATGGTCGGGAGTCCCGATGTCCTCGAAATTGGAGCCGCAGAAAAATTCTCAGTGGGAACAGTGCAAACAAAATAATGAAAATAGCCTTAGTAATTCCAGGAATCAGTTCCGAATCTGAAAGGAGTTTCTATGATTTCAAATTTGGAACCAGATTTCTTCTTTCCAGAAAACATATTTCCTATCTCCTCGCCATACCAACCCTGATATCACTTACTCCGCCACAACATGAGATCAGGATTTTCGATCAAAATATCGAAGATATAGACTATACCTGGAAAGCAGATCTTGTAGGCATAACGGCAAGGACGATGTTTGCCGACAGAGCTTATGAGATATCCGAGAACTTCCGGGCAAGAGGAATGAAAACCGTCTTAGGCGGCATACATCCTTCCATGTGTCCTGACGACGCTCTTTTACACTGTGATAGCGTTGTCGTTGGCGAGGCTGAAGAGGTTTGGCATACGGTCCTGCACGATGCCGAAAATGACCAATTGAAGAGGCTTTACAGAGCGGAGAAGTTCGCCGATCTCACGGCGGCTCCCATGCCCGATAGGGCGCCGCTTTCGAGAAAACGATACCTCCTGGATCTTGTTCAGACCACAAAAGGCTGCCCATTCGACTGCGACTTTTGCTCCGTGCATGCGTTTGACGGACAGACGATTAGAAGCAAAACCGTAGAGCAGGTCCTCCGCGAGATTCAGGGTATCAATAGCTTTCATGCCACATATAAGAAGAAAACCTCGATATTCTTTGCCGACGACAACATTATGGCAAATAAGACATTCGCCAGGGAACTTTTCGTGGCTCTCCAGCCATACAACATCAACTGGATGTGTCAGGCGTCTATCAACATAACGGCAAGGACGATGTTTGCCGACAGAGCTTATGAGATATCCGAGAACTTCCGGGCAAGAGGAATGAAAACCGTCTTAGGCGGCATACATCCTTCCATGTGTCCTGACGACGCTCTTTTACAC
>JAMCYH010000298.1 GCA_023474025.1 Deltaproteobacteria bacterium | reverse complement strand
AGGGGTTTCAACAGAAAGGGCAGTACAAAATTATGCTCAAACGTTTATAGATAATGACAGGGCAATTATTAAGAATCTGCAGGGAATAAAAGAAGAACTAGCCCAATTGAAGACGCCTCATGCCCAAGGGAAACCCTCAGAAATTGTCCCTAGAAATCAGGAACAGTTCAATACAGCCATAGCAGAACGTATAGGTAAGCTTGAAAGCCAGATCCAGTCTATTTCCAACAGGATCAACAAACAGAAACAGCAGTGAAAAGCCATAGACATTAGATTTGAAAAATCAAACAACGCTTAATGGATTTCCAAAATTACTTCTTTACCCATAGATTTTAAGATTGAAGCTATAGACTGAACGCTTCTACTTTTAAAACCCATTTCCTGAGGTAGGTTAGGATTTAGGTGGGCTGGATTTATCGCCTGACCTAGGAAGATATAAATGCAATCGGCAAACAGGAATTCCTTTGCCAGCAAACTCGACCCATCCCGGAGCCCTGATAGTTCATCAACATCGCTAATTTTTTGCAAAATCTCAAGCGCATGATTAACCGTGTGAACGCCTTCTGTTACAAGATCAATTCCTTCCATTCTTCCAATCGGTGGGATCTTGTTAGTCATCGTAGACAAATCAACAGTGACGTCTTTTTCCAACACTTTGGCAATTATCCCTGCGGTAGTCCCTCCACTCACGATTTTCCGTCCAGGAAGATCAAGAAAGCGTTTCGCTACCTCCAGGTCATCCTCGCTCCTCACGGGAGGACCTATCATAAAAGCGCCAAAGCGTTTGGGTCTGATTTTGAGTACCCCTACTGTAGTATCATCTCCTGGACGGTCCTCATAAAGTTGTCTTGCCTGATCAACCAATATTTGGGCCACCTTTTGAGCTGATACATCTTCATACACCTGAGTTTCAAGAAACTTAGCTATTTTATCCCAGTCCCAACCGAGGTTCAAAAGACCACCAATGCCTGCGTGAATTTCTCCATCACTAACTGTAATCAACCAATCACCAGCTTCAGCATGGACGTGGGCTTCACGTATCTTTCGTGAACCAATGACCTTGTCCTTATAATGCAATTGACTCACGTACCCTCTTTTTAGAAAAAAGGTCGGGGGGTTGTCGAACTCAGCAAGGTAAACTCGTCCATCATCCTTGACTTTCAGTAATGTAAATGTGCTGTAGGCTATCTTCCTAACCTTGCATTCCGGTAAAGTGTCCGTAAGTGTTTCCACAACTTCTTCCAATGGCAAACCCCGCTCCAGAAGTCGTGTAGCTATCTTGGTGGTCAAGGTAGCTAGAATGTTTGCTTTTACACCACTACCTAAGCCATCAGACAAAACCATTAATTTTCCGTCACCCATTGAAGATACCGACAGAGAGTCTCCACAAAGGATTTCCCCATATTTGCAAACAGACGCGCCTCCCGCTTCAATATAAAGAGGCTGCTGACTCATCTGGTTGCTCCTCCTTCCCCTGCGAGTTTGATTAATTCAAACAGGGCTGCTTTAGTTTCCGCTGTTGTCTCTCCCAGCAAACCTGCAATTTCCTGAGCTACGCGCATTTGTTCATGAATCACTTGATGCGCTTTGTTGATTGTTTCGGTCTTGAAAACATCGGCCTGTTGATCTTTCATTACGGTTTCAGTAATGTCCAGGAGCATTAGGACCCTCAAGTCCTCTTCGGGTAAACCAAAATTGTAAAGCTTGGCGGTCCTGCCCACCTTTTCCAGTTTAAGCCACTGGGAACCTCCATATTCTTCTGCGTTATCCAGAGGATCCACACCGAACAAGTCTTTGAAGCTTTTACCTTGAACATCTTCTTGTACTTCCCTGGACGCTAGTTCGAGAAAGGCCCGATTGCTATACACTACTCTGTGAGCTTCATCGGCGAGCGCTATCGCCACCGGCAATTGCTGGAATATTGTCTCGGCTCTTTGGTCTGCATGTTCTCGTCTTGTTTTGCCTAATATCATTTTAGTTTGCAGGGCGGTATAGACCATTAGTAGTATCTGGTGCGGGCCAAAAGGTTTGGGAATATAATCATAGGCCCCTAGTTTGACAGTTTCGACAGCCTCCTCGGTGGCTTTAAAGGATGCGCTCAAAATTACCAGGATCTCAGGTTGCCTGGTTTTTATCTCCTTAAGAAGCTCCTTTCCCCCTAATTCCGGCATTTCTATATCAGTGACGATGACGTCGTAAGGTTCCCGTTCCAGTTCCAGTAAAGCGTCCGGGGCGGATTGTACGGTCTTTACTGCAAACCCGTCATTAACAAGCACACGTTCGCAAATCTCCAGGACATTACTGTCTGGATCAGCCATGAGTATCCTTGAATTTGTCAGCGTTTTCCCCTCACCTACTGGGACGTCTATCAGAGGATCGGATATGTGGGCCATGATGTGGGCCATCCCATCAGCCATTTTTTCTAATGATGCCAGTTTCTTGACCCTTTCAACCTGTTCGCGAGCCTGATCAAGTTGACCAGTCTGGTCTGCTACTTTTGAAGCAAGTTGTGATCCCCATTCTTCCAATTTCTTTCTTGATTCAGCAAGGTTTCTTATCATTAGATTAAATGTCGCCGCGAGCTGACCGACCTCGTCTCTCGAAACGACTGGGACTTCGTGAGTCAGATCCCCTTCAGCAGCCCTTTTTGCAGCATTGAGCATTTGTTCAAGTGGTCGGTTGATCCATTTAACGAGGAAATAGGATATTGCTCCCATTAAAATGACGCCACAAAGAGCAATAATCAAAAAGGCGCCTACAAGTCGATCAACGACCGACAGAATTGGCCTTTCCAATGTGGCCACTTGGATGGCTCCGATCACTTTTGAATTGAAATCGCGAATAGGTTCCGTAGCTGTTAAGTAATCTTCATGGAACTCTGTTTCCGGTCTGATCACTATTTCACCGGCCCCTAGTATTTTCTCCCTGAGGTTTTCATTCATGAGAAAACCTGTAACTGGTAGCTTGTCTTTTCCTCGAACCGAGGAGCTTATGGCCAGATCTCCTTGAAAAATAGCTACAAAACCAGGCTCTTTTATGATGTAAGCTTGATCACTAAACAGACGATGAGCAATGCTTTCTACCATTAAGTGGTTATTATTTAAAAGGATTCCAGCATAGACTATCCCGATCATCTTGGATTCCTGGAAAATGGGATGTGCGGCCTCCAACGTAAGTCCTTCTTTAGGGCGAGTGGCGCCGAAACGTTGAGCTAAAGTTGGATTGTCTTCGATCAACTTTTTTATTTCGGCGATACGGAAACCTGATGCGCTTTTCCCCTCCAAAGCCGCTTTGACTACAGGGATGCTAGACAAATCTTCAGTTTTGGATTCCAGCTGAAAGGCCTGAGCAACCAGTTTACCCTTAGCGTCAACCACTGCCAGAAAGTCCAGATCATTTTCCAGATTCATCATTGCGAGACGGTTTCTAATTCCAGAAAAGTCCCCCCTTGTGACGTAATCTTTTATTTGGTCTGATCCCCCGATCATCCGGACTTTAAGTTCCAGGTTTTCCTTGTAAGTGTTTACGATAAATGACGCGGTTGAGAGGTCACTCGAGACCTTTTTCTGAGCTTCTTCAATTATAGTAAAACGGGCAAGACGCATACCCAAAATTACAGTAAGCAAGCCCACAAATATGGCAACGCCTAAAAAGGCCCCTAAAACTTTCTGCTTTAATGAAAAATCCTGGGCCCAACGAGTGAAATCATCCCAGCTTTTCCATGGTACGCGAATGGTCTTTTCCTGGTCCATATCCCGCCCACCTTTTTAGATTTTTTCGAGTATCTCCCTCTGAAAGATCCCTCTGGCTTCGTCTACCGAGTTGGCGTGAAATAACTCATCATCTATCAACAGATTGACCCCCTCAGTGCATTTATCCATGCAGAACGAGCCTTTTAACTCAACTTTGTTTTCCAATCCGGCTTCTTTAATGGCATCTTTAAAAAAATTGATGATATCATGGGAACCCTTAAGGTGACAGGCGCTTCCCACACAAACAGTGATTACGGGCATACGGAGCAACTCCTTTCTTACACTGTATCAAACCGGAGGCCTTCGGATCACAAAATCACAATGCGCGTAAAAATTCAGGTCGAAGAACTCTGGAATCTCTCGAATAAAGTACAGAATCTATCGCGGACAAGATCTTCTCCTTATCCCTGGGGAGCAAAGCCTTTATAGGAAGATAATTCGAAGCGTGATTAGATCTGAAAACACAGTTCGTAAACGAAGATTCAGCTATGATAATTCGAAGTTCTTCTATGAGTCCAAAGGGGTCCGGTAATCTAAAGGTCCCAGCAGTGAATTCTTCAAACAGTGGTGTGCCTGGGACAACAATTACGCTCAAGGCCCCGACAAAATCGGGGTCCATATCAGTCAAGATTCTCGCAGTTCCTCGAGCGTGGCTAACACTGCCTCCGACGCCACCTATTCCGAGGAGTACTGTTACAGAGAGATCAATACCCGCCTGTTTAACTTTTCGACCGGCCTCAACAAGTTGTTTGTAGTCACAACCCTTGCAGATTTTGGTCAATAATTCCTCGTCGCCGGTTTCGACCCCCAAGTATATAATGCCGAGTTTCAACTTTTTCAGTTCTTTCAATTCTTCTAATGACTTACGGAGGATGTCCCTAGCGCTGGCATAAGTTCCTATTCTTTCCGCTTCAGGATGGAATTTGTT
>JAMCYH010000185.1 GCA_023474025.1 Deltaproteobacteria bacterium | reverse complement strand
ATGGTTATTTTCCTGTTTGAGATCACTTATCTTTAACTCTAATGATCTTTTTTGAATATTCCCCTGCTCCTCAAGATAAAGTATTGTAACCGCAATCAGTATTATAAAACAGCCTGTCTTGAAAAACCTCATTGTCGATACCTAGCCCTTTATCGCCTTCTTATATGATGTTATTTATTATAGTTTAACAACAACAAATTAACATCATTGATATAAAATATATATAGTCTAAGGTGAGAAAACAATAAAAAAACGCTGTTGCAAATAAGTCCAGTTTTAACCAAAAGTGATGTTAAGTGAATTCAATAACATTTTGATACTGGACCTGTCATTGTCCGGAATTGAGATCAACAATGATTGTGCGCCACCTTGTGGAATCGTCCATCGCATAGCGTATCCGCTTGAGAAAAAGTGATCGGGAGAATTAAAAATGTGAACTTCCTCACCGGAAATTAGGAAAATAACCATATCTGCAAAAGCTATGTCTCTTGCTTGATTAGTAATTTCTATGATTGTAAGGCCCAATTTTTCTTTTAGGCTACTGATCAAGGTCCTGATATGACGTTTTGCCGCAACATCCAGCATGGAAAATGCTTCATCCAGAATAAGTATTTTGGCTCCAGAAGCTAACACTGAGGCCAAACAGAGTTTCTGCAGTTCCCCTCCTGACAAGGTATGGGTCAATCTACCTTCGAATCCCTGAAGTTCAGTCCAATCCAGGGCATCTTTTGCTCGCGCCTGCATTTCACTTCTAGCTACCCGCAGATTTTCCATTTCAAAACAAATGTCATCGAGCACTGTTACGCCTACAACCGAGCCCAAATCCGAACCGGATATATAGCCGACTTTGTCACTCCCTACGACATTTTCAGATTTAAAGACAACTTCACCGTTTTGAGGTTTGAGCATCCCCTTGATCAATTTAGCTAGAGTTGACTTGCCCGACCCTTCCGGGCCAGCGATGATATTCCATGTTCCAGTGGCGATTTTCAAACTCAGATTTGAGATAATCCACTTATCCTTGTGATAGTAGAATGAAACATTTTTTATATAAATCATTCTTATATTCGCCCAGAAGCAAAGAATAAATGAAAAAGCCGAGAACAAATCTCGGCTTCAAATCATTTTAAGCATTTTTTGAATGGCCAACTATTAATTAGCTGACCGTATAGTTATTCCGTTTTAGATTTGATCTTGTCCAATAGCTTGTCTTTGAGGCCTTTGGCTTTTGACTGGACATTACTTTTGGACGACGACTCAGTAGCTTCCTTCGGTTTCCTATCTACCAATTCGACAATAGAGACAGCTGCGCCATCACCTGGACGAAATCCCTTCTTGATAATTCGTGTATAGCCGCCGTTGCGGTCTGCATATCTGGGAGCGATATCGCTGAACAAGGAGTGGGTAACATCCTTAGATCTAATCACACTTAAGGCTTGGCGCCTGGCGTGCAGGTCCCCCCGTTTGCCCAGGGTTATCATCTTGTCAGCCAAACTTCGGATTGCTTTGGCCCTTGCATCGGTGGTAACGATCGATTCGTGTTCAAGCAACGAAGTTACCATGTTTCTGAGCATAGCGACGCGGTGGGAAGTGCTCATGCCCAATTTGTAACGCGCTTTTCGGTGTCTCATAGAAATTATCTCCAAATCAATCGCCTATGGCGTTTTCTCTTTCTTTTCTTATGTTATCAAGTTCTTCCCTAGACGGAAAATTCGAAACAGTCATCCCAAGAGCGAGCCCCATATCGGACAGAATTTCCTTAATTTCGTTAAGTGATTTCCGGCCGAAATTCTTTGTTTTGAGCATCTCTTGCTCGGTCTTCTGAACAAGTTCTCCGATGTAACGTATGTCGGCATTTTTCAAGCAGTTCGCTGAACGCACACTTAACTCAAGCTCCGCTACACTTCTATGGAGGTTCTCATTTATCTGCGGTTCAGGCTGAGGCTTTTCCTCTTTAACGACCGGCTCCTCAACTTCTGGACCAAGCAGGAAGACCTTAAACTGGTCCCTAAGGATGGCAGATGCCCGATGTAACGCCTCGTTTGGCCGAATTGTTCCATTGGTCCAAATTTCGATAGTTAATTTGTCATAATCAGTTCTTTGCCCTACGCGAGTGTCTGTAACCTTGTAGCTCACTTTTCTGATTGGTGAAAAGACTGCGTCCAAAGCGAGAGTGCCGATTACATCCTCACTCTCCTCTGCAGGGGAATAACCTTTACCCCATTCTGCGGTTAGCTCCATAGACAGATGCCCTTCCTTGGACAAAGTCGCCAGAACCAAGTTAGGGTTCACAATTTCAACTGCATGAGACGTTTTGATATCGCCCGCGAGAGCCTCGCCTTCTCCTACATACTCCAGCTTCATCGTCTCGGGACCGTCTGTATACAATTTTAATCGAACCAGTTTAAGGTTGAGTAGTAAATCCGTTACATCTTCTTTAACTCCGGGTATCGTAGAGAATTCGTGTAATACCCCATCGATTTTTGCCTTGGTTATTGATGCCCCTGGTAGGGAAGACAACAACACACGTCTCAACGAATTGCCCAAAGTAATCCCGAACCCTCTTTCGAGAGGGCCGATAACATATTTACCGTATTCATTTGTTTCATCCCCGTCGACCTCTAATCGAGCAGGGTCCAAATTGGTCCAAGGGCGGGTCATCAGGGTTTGCCCTGTATCACTCATGGCTTTCCTCTCGTAATCTGCGCCATCGCTGATCTGGCCTTTTCCAGCCTGACTTTTATTGAATCAAGACGTTGCAGAGTTAAAAGCCGTCTCCGTGTGCCATACTTGCAAGGCAAACGGCAGATCTTTTTGCATGCCTCTTAACACAGCGCGCAAACTGCGTTACTTCGAATAAAATTCGACAATTAACTGTTCCCTAATCGTCGGTGGCAGTTCCTCGCGGGTTGGTACGCCTTTAATCGTTCCTTTAAAATTTTCGGCGTCCACTTCCAGCCAAGGGGGAGCTGGTCTACGCCCAACCGCAGACATTGAGTCTTCGACGGATTTAAGTTTCCGGCTCTTTTCCTTGACCTGCACAACCATGCCCGGTTTGGTCAGGAAAGAAGCGATGTCTACCTTCCTGCCGTTTACCAGGAAATGTCCGTGGTTCACAAGCTGACGGGCTTCGGATCTGGATGATGCGAATCCCATTCTATAGACGATATTGTCCAGTCGGGATTCCAACAAAAGTAAAAGGTTCTCGCCCGTCACTCCCCGACGTTGTTCGGCCAAGTGCGCATAATTTCGGAACTGCTTTTCAAGCAAGCCGTAGATGCGACGGACTTTCTGTTTTTCCCGTAATTGAACACCGTAATCGGTGTATTTCGCCCTCCCTTGACCGTGCTGACCGGGAGGATAGTTTCGCCTTTCGACAGAGCATTTATCTGAATAACACCGGTCCCCTTTGAGAAACAACTTCGTCGTTTCACGCCGGCAAAATCTGCAAACTGAATCTCGATATCGCGCCAAACTAAGACTCCTTTATTCTAAACCGGAAATCTTCGGACAGCCACTCTAAACCCGTCTTCTCTTGGGTGGCCTACAACCGTTGTGTGGTATGGGTGTAACGTCTTTTATCAAAGTAATCTGGAAGCCTGCTGCCTGGAGGGACCGCAATGCCGCTTCGCGTCCTGCGCCCGGTCCATTTATCAATACCTCTACCTGACGCATTCCATTCTCCATTGCCTTGCGGGCCGCATCTTCGGCGGCTAACTGGGCAGCGAAGGGTGTCGATTTCCTAGACCCTTTGAATCCCTGTGTCCCTGAGGAAGACCACGCCACCACGTTACCTTCAGGGTCTGTGATAGTAACGATGGTATTGTTAAACGTTGATTGGATATGGGCTACACCTCTGGGGACATTGCGCCTCTCTTTTTTCTTTTTAACTATACGCCTTCTCGGCATTGATCTCTCCGTTACAGACCTACTATCGGAACTTGAAAAGTTATGCTTTCTTCAGCGACCGGATTTAAAACCGATCTATTGACTGACTAAAGCAAAGGTCAATTAGATTTGGTGACAAAAGTTATTTCTTTTTCCCAATCTGCATTTTTCTTGGACCCTTACGGGTTCTGGAATTGGTATGCGTCCTCTGTCCCCTAACCGGTAGCCCCCTACGATGCCGGAGCCCTCGATAACAGCCAAGGTCCATTAGCCTTTTGATGTTCATACTGATTTCGCGACGTAAATCACCCTCGACCTTGTACGAGCGATCAATAGCCTCACGAATTTTCGCAACATCTACCTCGGTCAGTTTGTCGGAATTCATGCCCGGATCAAGGCCAGATTCTTCCAAAATTTTTAATGCCGTAGCTCTGCCGATACCGTAGATATAGGTTAGAGCGATTTCCATTCTCTTATTTTTGGGAAGGTCGATCCCAGCAATACGCGCCACGATATTCCTCCAGGCGTAAAACCTTGCAATTACAGAGTTTAGCCCTGTCTCTGCTTGTGTTTAGGGTTCTCGCAGATTACTCTTATGATACCCTTACGTTTAATTATCTTGCATTTGTCGCAGATACGTTTCACTGATGCTCTCACTTTCATGAGCGCCTCCTTATTTTCTCCAAAAGGAACTACGCGGCCTACAATATAGCCTTCTCAATTCGACCAAAGATTTCCTCGATGGGACCAACTCCCTGAACTTTTCTAAGAAGGTCTTTATCCGCATAATACTGAATGAGTGGGGCTGTCTGGTTATTGTAA
>JAMCYH010000072.1 GCA_023474025.1 Deltaproteobacteria bacterium | reverse complement strand
TTGTCCGTAATAACCATTTTCTGCCTTGTGCCCGCCATTGTAGCCTTGGGAATTGGATTAGGCGCTGTCTATCCTGATTTTCAATCCGAAAACCCTGCGCAGTCAGTAACGAGCTTCGGCGGCCTGCTTTTCATGATTCTCTGTTTCGCGTTAATCGCGACAGTTATCATTTTGGAAGCCGGGCCCGTGTATTATATTTTTATGGCCGGCCTGCGCGGACAAAGTTTACTACCCTGGCAAATTGCCTGGCTCATTGTTTCATTTGCTCTTGCGCTTTTTCTCTGTTTATTTGCGGTTGTTTATCCCATGCGTCTGGGAGAAAGAAGCCTGCGAATAAAATGATGGAGTGGCCGGCGGCTATGTGTTCACGCGTTCACACATACGCAACAGAAGAGACCAGATGGTGAGTAGCTATGTCTATTACAGCAATGTCTCCCGCGGCAAAAAAAAGGAACAGACGATGTCATCCTCATTATCCTCGAACCGCAGGAAGATTCAAAAGCCTTCCGAAAGAATTAGGCGCGTTTAATCCGGAAGATATATGAAGTCGATCTAGAAGTCTGTACGGAATACACCTGGGATGAATATATACAATGATAACGCATTGCGAAAAAAAAGGCGGGCAGGAAAGGACTGTCTGAATTCCTTAAAAAATAACTTCTTTTCAAATAAAATGGGGAAATTGATATCCACGTCCTCGAAATTAGGCATACCGATGATAACCACAATAGGACATTTCTAAATCGGCGGACAGTAACCAAGATTCCCTTGACATACAAGACCACGTTTCTTATACTGCTTCTCAAAAAAGGAAGTTTTTATCAATAGTTAAATAAATTATAAGCTCCATTCTCAAATGGCTCCTTTTTTACAAATGAGGCAGCTGCTGATATCGATCCCGCAGGTTCTTGATGATAACGTTGACAAAAGACATGGTTAGCAGAGAATGAATACTCAAAAATTGTTCCACAACATCACGCTGGAAAACAAAGGGCTTTACTACAAACTTACTGTGGTCTTCGGTCTCTTTTTCTTCGTCCCCGTGTTTGGATTTCTCTACTTTGCCGTCAAATACGACATTTTGCATGATCCTGACATTCCGATATTTTTCATCGCCCTGCTAACCATGTCTTTCTCCGGTTTCTTCATCCTTCGCAAGATTTTCGACGTTATAATCTCCATGTCGAGAAATGCATCCGGTGCTATTGCAGTAGATCTCAAAGGAGCACCTGCCACGATTGCGGCGGATGAATTGCAGGGACTCGTCACTTCATTCCAAGCACTACAACAGGAATTGCAGACGAGTTTCCGCTCTCTTGAAAAAAAGACCTCGGAAATATTTACCTTGAAGGAGCTCTCAGAGCTCTGTTACATCACATTCAACACGGAGGATCTCCTCTCTATTACCCTCGAGCGCGCGCTAAAGCTGACAAATGCGGATACAGGCTCCGTGCTCATCCTTGAAAAACCCAAAGGCAATACGTTTATTGTGGAAGCAACCATTGGACAGGGTGAACAAGTAAAGAAAGGAGATCGGGTCGATTACGCAAAAAGTATCGCAAAGTATGCAGTCATCAACAAGTCTCCGCTGTTAGTGGAAGATATCGAAACCGATATCCGGTTCGGACGTCAGTCACGTACTCAGTTTGCGACGAAATCATTCATCTGCATGCCCCTGAAAACCATCAGCGACGTTATCGGTGTTCTGACAATATCAAAAAAGAAATCGCACCTTCCCTTCACCCAGGCGGATGTGGATGTGCTCACACCTCTTCTTGGCAACGCCGCCTTTACCTATGACAACCTTTACCTGCTGAAGGAAAATAAGGAAAGCTTTCGGCTGCTGAAATCCATGGAGAACATTTCCAAAACCCTTAATTCGAGCCTTAGGGGAAGTGAGCTTTTCCAGTCAATTTTTCGGGAAATGCGGGATAATATTCCTTACGAATCAGCCATCATTTTAGGCATCGACAAAGACTCCCACGATAGGCTGTTCATCGTGGATTTCCTCACATCCCCATCTGCAGAGATTAATCGGGATAATTCATATGTATTCAAAGGTTCTCTGTTCGACAAGGTTTTCCAACAGCAAAGTTCGCTCCTTATTGAAGACACAAACCAACTGTCTCACCCTGTTGACCGGGAGTTTTTTATTAACCATGGATTTTACAATGCCATCATTACCCCTCTCACTGTGGAGGACCGTATCGTGGGGCTCCTTGTCTTCTGTAATGTGATTCCGGATGCAGTGTCCAGCGCTCATAAACGCAGTAATACGCTGGCCTCCACCCTTGCACTCGCCCTGGAAAGAGAGAGATTGCTTTTCTCCATGGCGAAAAGACATCAGGAACTGGAGACTATCAGGCAGGTGGGTGGCGCCCTCTCGACCTCAACCTTCGACATGGAAAAGGTACTCACGTACACCATGGACATGATCCGGGTCGCTATGAATGTGGAAGCGGGAGCGCTTATGCTCCTGAGCGGCAACGAATTGAAATATGAAGTTGCCTTCAACCTCGACATGAAACTTCTCAGCTGACTCCGACTGAAACTGGGGCAGGATATCGCTGGGCACGCAGCGGCAAACGGGAAAACAATCGTTGCCCAAGATGCCCGGAACAACCCTCATTTTTCCAATGTATTCGACAATACCACAGGATTTAAGACAAAGTCCGTTTTGTGTGTTCCCATGATTTCCCAGGGCAAAGTAACCGGTGTCATTGAGTTGCGCAATAAGGTCGAAGGAATATTCGATGAAAATGACATTCACCTCCTCCAATCTATCGCCACATCTGTCACCATCGCAATGGAGAATGCACGACTATACAGGGAAACTGTTGCAATGGCCGAGAACGAGCGAAGCATTAGAAATATGTTCCAAAAGTTCGTTCCGAAAGAGGTCGTTGACAAGATCATCTTGGGAACAACGGAAGAAAAACCACTTATCGATGAATTCAAAACACTGACCCTGTTGAACATCGACATCAGAGGATTCTCGAAATTTTCAAAATACCTCGGTCCTCAAAAAACGGTGGCACTCGTAAACTATTTCTTCTCCACCATGGGAGAAATCGTATTCAAACAACACGGTATTGTGGACAAGTATCTCGGCGACGGGCTATTGGCAATCTTTGGCGCTCCAGTTTCCAGCCCGACCGATGCGGACAATGCCATTGCCGCCGCGCTCGATATGCAACAGGCTATGACCAGCATCAATGAATATGTTTACAAGCAGTTCAATACGACCCTCTCGATGGGCATCAGTATCCACACCGGTGAAATTGTTGTCGGTAACATCGGCTTCGACAAGAAAATGGACTACACAGTAATTGGTGAGCCGGTAAATTTTGTATTCAAACTTCAGGCTATGTGCAAGTCCTGGCCGGACAGTATACTCATCAGCGAAAAGACCAGACATGCCGCCCGGTCCCATCTCAATGTCGAAGAGGTGGGAACATTTGAGGTAGACCGCACTATGGGGGAATTGAAAATTTTCAAACTATTAGGACAGCAACAATAGGGCGAAATGCGGATTCTGCCAACCACACCGGGTATCACTATTTTAGAGATTAGGACAAAATTGATTGCGATAAATAAAAGGTCCCTATAGTTGATGGAGAAACCGCTGCAAAGCAGCAGTTTTTTATATTAGAATAAATAAACGGTTGTACTATTAGCTGCTGACAATAATTTTTGCAAGGACCTCTGCTTATTTGCAGTTGTTTGCCCCATGCGGCTGGGTATAGGAAGTCTCCCATATAGATTAACGAATTTACCGGGAATAATCAGTTTGCCGCACCATGGATCAAGGTTAAAAGGTTGGAAACGGCTTGCTTTGCCGTCAGTGACTGAGCATTCATCTCCTCGGCCGCGGCCGCGGATTCTTCGCTTGTGCCGGCGTTAATTTGACTTATGCGGTCCAGTTCGGCAACGGCTTTGGTGATTTGCCTGATTCCAGATTCCTGATCCCGTGAAAGCTTGGCAATATCATCAACAATTTCGCATATCTTATCAGCAACTTCGATATTTTCGGCAAAGGCGCTCTGTGTAAGCGGTGTCAGTTCACTGCCTTTTTTAACGACCGAGGCGATGCTCTCTATCAATTGGTTCGTATTGCGAGCAGCCTCAGCGGCTCTTATAGCCAGATTTCTCACTTCATCGGCAACCACTGCGAAACCCGCGCCACTTTCACCGGCGCGGGCAGCCTCAACAGCAGCATTAAGGGCCAGGAGATTTGTCTGGAAAGCGATTTCATCGATGGTCTTAATGATTTTGGCTGTTTGAGCACTGGTCTCCGATATTTCCTGCATTGCCAGCGCCATTTTTTCCATGTGTCCGGTAACATTGGAGATTATTGTCTTTGTTTTAGTCATAAGAATTTTAGCATCATCAGTGTTATTAACACTTCTTTTGAGCATTGAGGAAATTTCTTCCAATGATGCGGATGTCTCTTCTATAGCTGCAGCTTGTTCGGATGTAACCTGAGCGATAGTCTGACTGGATTCAGAAACATTCCTCGATGCGGAAAGCATTTCTTCGGCAGATTCAGAGACGTTATCGCTAATGATCCTCAATTTACGAATAATAACATTGCCGACCAGGTAAAAGCTTCCCACTACTGAGATTGTCGCCAAAACCGATGTCGTTGTGAGAATCAACGAGTTATATATTCCTCCTGTCCTTCCCAGTACATACCCGGCAAGAGCAACCACAATTTCGCCCTAT
>JAMCYH010000188.1:21584-22034 GCA_023474025.1 Deltaproteobacteria bacterium | reverse complement strand
ATAGGGGTATATTCTCCAGTTTTTAGCATCCTCCCCAATGGGGATCCCGCACCCGGAGGAACTTGTGGCTCCGAACTGGATGCTCGACAGGATAAAAGTAAGAAACCACCTTACATCTCAAATGAAAGCAAAAGATGTAAGACAAGGATCAAAAGCTTACAATTACTGATTTTTGGTGAGGCAGCGTCGAGACATTGGTATGAATAGACGCAATACCTATTCTAAAACGAAGATCACCTCAGCTCGAACACGATATTCCTGTATTTGTCCGGCTTCACACATAACGGTCATGTCGACAATTTTCATGCCGGTGATGTTCCTTAATGTCTTGTTAGCGCGTTCAAACGCCAGTTTGATCGCATCCTGAAAGTTATTAGGAGAACCCGCTATTACCTCCGTCACTCTAGCAACTCGTCCTGGCATAGTACCTCCTTACTAGCCTGCCTCACT
>JAMCYH010000188.1:1829-21574 GCA_023474025.1 Deltaproteobacteria bacterium | reverse complement strand
CGTGTGCTCTTCCGATCTTCACCATCCTAGAGAGTAGGTAATCGAATGACAACTTGTCAACAACACAAGTTGCTAAAATGCAGTTTGTTCTCAGGAAATGAACCCTAAACCCAAAAAATGGACTGAATTTTATCCGTAATTTCGCGCTGGAATATCCAGCAGAGGCTAAAAATTATCTAAAATGACGTGGTTGGCGGAGCGCTCGCCGTTCGCGATGTGGGGCATGAGCCTTTGGAGGCTCAAGGAATTTTGAACTCTTACCGATATCGGATTTCCGCTCATTTTCAACAAGGTCCATTAATTTTGCTCTTTCTCCGAGCGTTGCCAGTCTCCATGCTCCAGTTTCCAAAGTCCCGAGATTGATGGGGCCAAAACTTACTCGCCTTAGCTTCCTAACAGGAAAATTAATCCTAAAAAAGATTCGCTTTATTTCATTCTTTTTTCCTTCAGAAAGAACAACCTTTAGCCACGATGTAGTTTCCTGCGATCTCAAAAAAACGCAACTTATGTCACCTACGCGCTCTCCATCGCCCAATCGCATGCCCTTGCGAATCATTGCCAGTGATTTCTCGTCCGGAACGCCTCTCACTTTGACAAGATACGTGCGAGGGATCCTTTTGGAAGGATGTGTCAAAGCCTGTGCCAGAGAGCCGTCGTTAGTAAGGATCATTAGACCTTCAGCGTCAAAATCCAGACGACCTACGGGAAAAACAGGGCCCTTAATTTTCTGTATCACATCTCCCAGGCAAGGTCGATCCTGTGGATCATTCATGGTTGAAACCACGTTGCGTGGTTTGTTAAAGATGTAAATCAGCTGAGTAGACCCAACCTTTTTCAATAGCTTACCGTCAACCTTAACATGATCGGATTGTGGGTCTACCATGAAAGTAGGGTCAAATATTGGCTGTCCGTTAACAGTTACCCTGCCTTCCCGAATCGCCTGTTCAGCGAATCTTCTGGAACCAGCGCCTGAATTTCGAATTGCCAATTGAAGTTTTTCCTGTGTCATGATGCATTCCAAATTAGTTTATTTAAAATCGATAATAAGCGTCTAAGCTTGACAATTAGACCGTGATATCCCATTTTAACACTATATGAATAGATTTAATTGTTTACGTAATCCAATCGTGATATACGTTCAAGAAAACTGTTAAGAAACGTTGGGATCGGAGTTTTTGTTGAACAATATATACAAAAATTTGGGGTTGTGGCTTGTCATATTTTTGGTGATGATCTTTCTTTTTCATCTGTTCAATCAAACAAAATCCCCACAAAAGGAAATTTCGTACAGCCAATTCAGGCAAGATCTGGATCAGGGGTCAATAAAATCCGTCATCCTACAGGGGAATCGCATAAAAGGATCGTATCTAGACGGTAGTGGCGCTTTCAAGACCCTTGCTCCAAATGATCCTGATCTGATCCGCACTCTAATGAAAAACAGAGTAGATATACAGGTGGCGCCTGAAGATGACAATCCCTGGTATCTGACCGCTCTTATATCTTGGCTGCCGATGATCTTTCTGATCGCCATCTTTGTATTTTTTATGAGGCAAATGCAAGCAGGTGGTGGTAAAGCGATGAGTTTTGGAAAGAGCCGCGCGCGTTTGATCTCAGAAGATCAGAACAAGTTTACTTTTGCCGACGTAGCAGGGATCGAAGAGGCCAAAGAGGAACTTTCCGAAATAATTGAATTCTTGAAGGACCCAAAAAAATTTACACGCTTAGGCGGCAAAATTCCCAAAGGTGTTTTGTTGATGGGAGCCCCTGGAACAGGTAAAACCCTGCTTGCCAAAGCAGTCGCGGGAGAAGCTGGTGTCCCGTTCTTTTCCATTTCAGGCTCCGATTTCGTTGAAATGTTTGTCGGAGTGGGAGCTTCGCGTGTTCGGGACCTTTTCATCCAGGGTAAAAAGAACGCGCCCTGTATCATTTTTATAGATGAAATTGACGCGGTTGGGCGTCATCGCGGCGCTGGTCTTGGTGGCGGACATGACGAAAGAGAACAGACACTTAACCAGCTACTGGTCGAAATGGACGGATTTGAAACCAACGAAGGGGTAATTTTAATTAGCGCCACGAACAGACCTGACGTCCTGGATCCAGCATTACTTAGACCAGGCCGATTTGACAGGCAAGTTATGGTTCCCCCACCGGACGTTCGTGGGCGAGAAGCTATTTTGAAGGTCCACACACGGAACACGCCGGTAGATGAGAAGGTCGATCTTCGCTCGATAAGTCGAGGGACACCGGGCTTTTCAGGAGCTGATCTTGCCAACCTTGTAAATGAGGCAGCGCTCAACGCGGCAAGACTTAACAAAAACATAATAGACATGAGCGATTTTGAGTTCGCCAAAGATAAAGTGTTGATGGGTGTTGAACGACGCAGTCTGGTGATTAGCCTGGAAGAGCGGCGCAATACCGCGTATCATGAAGCTGGTCACGTTTTTGTCGCCAAAAAGATTCCAGGCACCGATCCGATACACAAGGTTACAATTATCCCAAGGGGTAGAGCGCTGGGTGTTACTCAGCAATTACCGATCGATGATCGACATACTTATGCAAAAGCGTACCTCTTGGCTCAGATCGCCGTCTTGATGGGCGGAAGGGCTGCTGAACACGTTTTCCTGGATCACATGACCACAGGAGCTGGAAATGACATTGCCCGTGCAACTGAGCTGGCCCGGAAAATGGTATGTGAATGGGGGATGAGTGATGCCCTGGGACCGCTAACTTTTGGGCAAAAGGAAGAGCAAATATTCCTGGGCAAGGAAATGACGCGTCACCGGGATTATTCGGAGAGCACAGCGATCTTGATTGACGATGAAATTAGACTTATCGTCACGAAGAATTACGAACTTGCGCATAAAATAATTCAGGAAAACAGGGACACTGTCTCAAAAATTGCCGAAGCTTTGCTTGAGAGGGAAACGCTGGACGCCGCGCAAATTGATACCATTGTAGAGGGCAAAGACCTTCCCAAGATGGAAACGCCAAACGATAAAACCGAGGCTGAGCCCCCCGAAGCCGGAAATAGTCCGGCGGAATTTAATAACAGCAACGTTCAGGGATCGACAGCCTCTCCGGATTTGGAAAAGGTTTAGTTCGGATTCTCGATAGGTTCAGGTAAGACTCGCAACCACCAGAGGAACAACTGGTGGTTGCCCTGTTTTGTAGATAACAATTTTAACCTGGCTTGATTTCGTGATTTAGTAATCAGTCCTCTGGTTGTTTCGTTGGAGTAACCCAGTTTATGACCGGTCTCACACGATCCTTGATTGAAAAATGTTACAGACTGCTGTTTAACGAACCCAAAACCAAAGTAATGGGGATCATCAATACCACTCCTGATTCCTTCTCGGATGGGGGTCTTCATTTTAACCATGACTCGGCTACTGAATGTGCTTTTGGAATGCTTGATGATGGAGCGGACATCCTTGATATCGGTGGAGAGTCAACTCGCCCCGGTTCACTCCCGGTAGACATTGCCGAAGAGATTCGAAGAACTGTTCCGGTGATTTCGGCTATTTCACAACAAAGGCCGGAATCACTTATTTCGATTGACACGCGGCACAAGGATGTAGCTGAGGCTGCCCTTGATGCCGGAGCTTCGATTATCAATGACATTTCCGGATTTCGTGACGATCCAGGTTTGGTGGAATTAGCAAAAAAAAGTGGAGCTTTTCTGGTTGTAATGCACATGCTGGGAACACCACGAACCATGCAGACCGACATCCATTATGATTCATTCCCTGAAGATGTCTACACTTTCCTGGAGAAAAGGGTCGCGGATCTTGAGAACTTCGGAATAGCGCCAGAGAAAATAATAGTTGACCCAGGTATTGGCTTTGGAAAAACATTTGATCAAAACTTGATCCTTATAAATCGACTGGCTGAATTCTCTGGACTCCGAAAACCCATACTAATGGGGCCATCCCGCAAGGCCTTCATCGGTAAAATTATAGGCGAACCTGAAGCCTCAAAGCGTGATGTAGCAACCATGGCAGCAGTATCCATGTCAATTTGCAGAGGCGCCACCATAGTTAGGGCCCATGATGTGAAATCCACGGTACAGGTTTCCAGGGTCACAGACGCTATTATTAGGGAAAAGATCGAATTTTGATTGTCGGGCTAGGAATAGACTTGGTGAGCATCACCAGGATGAAAAAAATCCTTGCGCAACCATGGGCTGGGAGGTTCATGCGGCGCGTTTTCACTCCTGAAGAAATCGCACAAACCGCTTCATCACCAAAGCCTGAAGAGGCCCTCGCCGCAGGATTCGCCGTAAAAGAAGCTGCGGTAAAGGCTTTAGGCACAGGATTCTCTGGTGGAATTTCCCCTAATCAGATAATCTTCACAAGAGGGATGAACCGAAAGCCCAGCATAGTTTTATCTTCTACAGCTCAACAGGTTGCATTGTCGATGGGAATAAAGAACATTAGTGTTTCTGTCTCCCACACGTGCGGCATGGCCTCGGCCATTGTCATCATGGAAAAAACGTAGGTTATTCCTTTTCTAGTTCATCCATGTTCTTCTGCCATTCCTTCCAGAATTTTCTCTCACAGTTCTCTATGCACATGAAATACAAGCGCCAATCGACACCTGTTCCCCCACCTCCCGAAGCATAAATATCCATCCCAAATTTTGCCTTGCATTCGGCCAAACAAAACGTCCGTTCCTGTTCCACACTTTCCGATGAACTTGCCGGAATCAGAAATAATCCGAAATCAGTTGCAAGAATCGCTGTCAGGATAATCGACACAATGCGGACGGAACACTTGACTGTCATCTCAATGGGCCTCATGGCTAAACCGTAATCATTGCGGTTAATTTCCCACATAACGAGAAAATAGCACAATATCTTAAAAATAAGTACGGTGCGACGGCGCCTGATCCCTCACTCAGTGGACAAGTAATTTTGTCCGGAAGGTTTAAAGCGCCTGAGCTATTATTACCTTCAAATATCTTGTTTCCGGCATTGCCGCCAGGGTAGGATGATCCGGTCCTTGTCCCAAAACACTTAGTATTCTAAGATTTCGGCCATTTTTATAAGCCGCAATATTCGCCACGTCCAGAAAATCGGATAACCCCATATGTCCAGAACAGGAACAGGTAATTAGTAATCCACCCTTTTTCAGTCGGGCAATGGCCTTCCGGTTAATATCTATATAGCCCTGTCTTCCTTCACGGACTTTCGAGCGACTTTTGATGAAGGCCGGTGGATCCAGAATGATAACATCCCACTTCTCGGAACCATTTTTAAGGAACTGTAGGACATCTTCACGTACAGTGTCAATTCTTGAATCGTAACTGTTAAGATACGAGTTCTGCCTCGCCAACTCGAGCGCAGACTCGGAAGAATCCACTGCCGTGACCATGTCCGCCCCAGCTGCAACAGCGTGTAGACTCCAAGCTCCGGAATAACAATAAAGGTCAAGAACCGTAGCGTTTTCAGGTATGTACCGATTCAACAGTGGTCTGTTGAATTCCTGGTCCAGAAAAAAACCGGTTTTTTGTCCATTGATCAAATTAGCGACAAATAAAACGCCGTGGGACCGAAATTTGATTGAACTTACATCTGAGCCCAGCAGGATTTCTTTGGTAACTGGAATACCTTCCAGAGTTCTCATCGAAGAATCATTTCGTAAGACAATGGATTCCGGAGTAAAAATTCTGCCAACAGCTTCGACTATGGGATGCAGGATCCTATCTACTCCGGCAGTGGAACTCTGAATCACAACGTGCGGACCATATTTGTCGATCACTAAACCTGGCAGTAAATCGGCTTCTCCAAAAAAGGCCCTGAAAGCTTCACGGTCTCGACAATAGGGATGTCGCAACTCTAGAGCCTTCTGTAGCCTGGCTCCAATAAAAGACTCATCTATGATCGTTTTCTTTCGTGACAGTATCCTTGCGGCTATCAGACTCTTCGGATTCGCGTACGCTACACCTAAGAATTCCCCGGTAAAATCCGTAACATCATAGATACCGCCCGGAGAAAGATCCTTTACAGGAGGTTCCTCAATTTCATTTGAGAAAATCCAGAGGTAACCTCTTCTAACTTTTCTATCCGCCTGTTTTCTAAGCTTTATCAAGTCTATAATTCCAAACAGGGAGCCATCATTTACCGTTTTTCGGCTCTATTCTTTTCATGCCTCCCATAAGAGGACGCAAGACTTCCGGAATTGTTACGCTGCCATCGGAATTTTGAAAATTTTCCAGCAGCGGAATCAAAATTCGGGGCGAAGCTATAGCGGTGTTATTTAAGGTGTGGCAAGGTTTTACCTTTCCGTCAACTCCACGGTACCTTATCCTAAGGCGCCTAGCCTGAAATTCATGGAGTGTCGAACACGAGTGGGTCTCGGAATATTTTCCTCTACTCGGCATCCAGGTTTCTATTTCATGTTTAAGCACCTGCCCTTGACCAATTTCGCCGCTGCAGGCCAGAGCAACTCGGTATGGCAACCCTAACGCCTGCATAATCTCCTCGGCGTTTTCCAGCAAAAGCCTATGCTCAGTCATGGAAACTTCAGGATCATTCTTGCATATCACTACCTGTTCCACCTTGTTGAACTGATGTAATCTGTAAAACCCCCTAGTATCACGTCCATAGGATCCGGCTTCCCGTCGAAAACAGGTCGAATAGCCGCAGTATCTCTTGGGGAGATCTGACTCACTTAATATTTCGTCCATGTGATAGGAAACCAGCGACACTTCCGCTGTACCAACCAGATACAGGTCATCCTTTTCCACAAAAAATGTATCCTCTTCACCAAGTGGAAAGAATCCAGTGCCAATGAGCGCTTCTTTGCGAACCAATTGCGGGACAATCATAGGCTGGAACCCTTTTGATACCAAATGATCAAGGGCGAATTTAAACAGGGCGAATTCTAGAAGAGCTCCCTCGTTTTTCAGGAAATACATACGCGCCCCCGCAAATTTCACTGCTCGAGGCATGTCAACAATATCCAGGCTTTCGGCGAGTTCCAGGTGGTCCTTTGGCGAGAAATCGAATTGCGGGACTTGCCCCACCTTCCGGATAAGCACATTTTCTTCATCAGAATCGCCTTCCGGCACCTCAGGAGCCGGTGGATTCGGCACAAAAAGCATTAATTGTTCAAATCTTTCTTCCAGTTCTTTCAGTTTGGGTTCTTTTTCCGTCAGATTGTCTTTGACCCTTTTTATTTCCAGGATCAACTCTTCTCTCTCGATGCCAGAACTTTTTGAAACATCTTTGGAAATCCTGTTCCTGTCAGCTCTCAGATTTTCCACTTCGGTTTTTAAATGGCGTATATCGCTATCAACCGACAAGAGCTCGTCGATGTCGACTTTCATCCTTTTCTTTCGGATACCTTCTTTTACAACTTCAGGATTATTTCGAATAAAATTTATATCTAACATTCCGATCTCCAGTTTTTATCTGAAAAAAACTTCGTTTACTATTTTACAACAGGCGGTTTGGAACCTCGAACCTTTCCAAACATCCTTTTCAGGCCCGCTGATGGTTCAGACCATATCGTCTTTTCCATTCTCGCTATAGGATCGTCTTTTAAATCCGTATCACTCAGTTCGTCCTTACCATATTTTTCCTTGATATACGCCATTAGCTCCTGTTGTTCGGTTGGAAGCATATCCGCATAAAGTTTCTCAAGTGTTTCCCGTTCAGTCCTGGTCATAGGACCAGGACCAATCTTTTTTGAGGTTTCCAGCCATTTCCGCTGTTTTGCGGTTAGGTCTTTGTCGTCCAACTGTTTTATCTCCCTGAAAAGTGAATCTTTGACAACTAATCTCGATGTAAAAATTGGTAGGAATCTATCAAATTCTTGCCTTGTTGCGCAACGATTTAGCGTCCATCCGTCCATGGCCTTGCGCGGACTCTCCATAATCGACTAATAATAGAATCCGTGAGATGACATGTTGACATACCGAGCGCGTCGCGGTAGTCGGTCTATCGGTAAAATCAAACTTTAGATAATGAGAGGTTTAATGCCTTTAAAGAAATCTTTGATCCTCCTGACCATGACTTTGCTGGCCTTGGCTCAAGGTTGCAACGAACAATCGACCCAAACCAGCCCATCCAGTGAAGTAACGCCGGCAGTAGCCTCCAGGAATTCCGCCGCTGTTGACGACAAACCCGCATATGGCGATATGTTGATCAACGGAAGCATAGGTGACGCGTCCGTGCTCTTGCCTGTATTGGCTTCAGATTCATCAAGCGGTGAAATCAACGGATTAATATACAATGGGTTGGTTAAATATGACAAAGACATCAATTTGGTAGGTGAGCTCGCCGAGAAATGGGATGTTTCCGAAGATAAGTTGAAGATCCGCTTTTTCCTAAAGAAGGGTGTAAAGTGGCATGACGGAAAACCATTTACAGCTAAGGACGTAGAATACACTTATAAAATTTATGTTGATCCCAAAACACCAACCGCCTATTCAACCGATTTTTTAAAAGTAACAGAATTCAAGGTTCTTGATGACTATACAGTCGAGGCTGTATATGACAAGCCATACGCTCCTGCTCTGGGCTCATGGGGACAGGGAATGTTGCCGAGTCACTTACTCGAAGGCGAGGACATCACCAAAAGCCCTTTGAAGAGGCATCCAATAGGGACTGGGCCATATAAATTCAAGGATTGGGTTACAGGCGAAAAAATTACAGTGGACAGCTTCCATGATTATTTTGAGGGTCGACCATATATCGACAGGGTTATGACAAGGATTATACCTGACCTGGCTACCATGTTCCTCGAGCTAAAGGCCCTGTCTATAGATCAGATGGGTTTGACCCCTTTGCAATATGTACGTCAAACCAACACAAAATGGTTTAAAGATAATTTCAACAAATATAAGTACTTAGGCTTTGGTTATTCGTATCTGGGCTACAATCTTCAAGATTGGAAATTTAAGGATAAACGCGTACGCCAAGCCCTCACCATGGCAATTGACAGAGAGAGTATAGTCCAAGGGGTCCTGCTTGGGCTTGGCGCCGTTACGGACTCACCTTACAAACCTGACACCTATTGGTATGACCAAAACGTAAAAAAGTTTCCCTATGATCCTGAAAAAGCCAAACAGATGCTTGCCGAGGCCGGATGGAAAGAAACAAATGATGAAGGGGTACTCTTGAAAGATGGGAAACCTTTTGAGTTCACCATAATCACTAACCATGGCAACGACATCAGGAAAAACGCGGCGATAATAATACAGAGGGACCTCAAAAAGGTCGGGATAAAAGTCCACATACGTGTCATTGAGTGGGCAGCTTTCCTGAAGAATTTTATCAACAAACGGAATTTTGAGGCATGTCTCCTGGGTTGGGGCATCGGTATAGACCCAAGTCAAATCGACATCTGGAATTCCAAGAAAACCGGTGAGAGCGAACTGAATTTCATAAATTACCAAAATCCTGAAGTGGATAGACTCCTTGATTTAGGGGCTTCAACTTATGATAGACAAGAGCGCAAGAAATATTATGATAAATTCCAAGAGATTATCGCAGAAGATCAGCCTTACACTTTCTTGTTCGTACAATATGCTTTGCCTATAATCAATTCTCGCTTCCACGGCATAGAACCGGCCCCAGTCGGAATAGGTTACAACTTCACAAAGTGGTACGTCCCCAAGCGTCTTCAAAAATACACAATTCAACCATAATGGACCCAAGATGCGCTTTTTGGTCAAAAGAATAGCTTTAATGATCCCGACATTGATCGGGATTACAATTATTTCGTTCACTGTCATGAAGATGGCGCCTGGAGATCCGACAAGTCTAATGACAGACTTGAATCCTAACATGAACGAGGAAGCGGTTAAAAGAATCAGGGCCCATTACGGCCTCGATCAACCGTGGCATGTTCAGTATTTGAAATGGTTAAAGAACATGGCTGTCCTCGACTTCGGGAGATCGTTTGCGCCCGACAACAGACCAGTGATCGACAAGATAGCTGAGAGAATCCCAATTACCCTCTTTATCAACATTCTTTCGATGGTTCTGATCTTTAGCGTGTCAATTCCGATAGGAGTGATATCGGCGGTAAAGCAGAATTCCATGTTTGACAGGGTGTCCTCACTAATTGTTTTTATCGGGTTTGCCGTGCCCACTTTCTGGCTAGCCTTGCTGATGATGATTCTTTTCGGTGTGAAACTGGATTGGCTTCCAATTTCTGGTTTCAGGTCACTAAATTTTGCTCGATTGTCTCCAATAGGACAGGTGCTTGATATTGGGAAACATCTTGTCATGCCGATATTCGTTTCCGCATTCGGAGGACTTGCAGGAATGAGCCGCTACATGCGTTCCAACATGCTGGAGGTAATAAGGCAGGACTATATAACCACTGCGAGAGCAAAAGGTCTGGACGAAAGGACGGTCATTTTTAAGCACGCTTTTAGAAACGCTTTGCTTCCAGTAATAACCCTTCTCGGGTTGTCTGTTCCTGGTTTGATTGGAGGGAGTGTTATTTTTGAAACGATTTTTGCTATCCCTGGGATGGGACAGCTTTTTTATCAGTCAGTAATGATGCGAGACTACCCTACAATCATGGGGATCCTGGTCATAGGCGCCGCCTTGACTCTTGTAGGCAACCTGCTGGCGGATATTCTCTATTCCTGGGCTGACCCAAGAATACGAGTCAATGACTGAGCCTATTCCTTTAAAATAAATACGGTTGACTAATGTTTCTGAATGAAGATTTCGTAAGACGAATTGGTAAGAACAAAATGGCTATGGCCGGGTTGTGCATGGTAGCTTTTTTGTTTTGCGTGGCCCTATTCGAGAACGAGTTGGCCCCCTACCCCCCAGATCGTATCGATACATCAAATATTCTTGCGCCACCAACATATCAACATTTGTTAGGGACGGATGTCCTGGGCCGTGACGTGTTGTCCCGAATCATCCATGGCGCCGGAGTATCTCTAAGTGTCGGTTTCGTAGCTGTCGGCATTTCTACTCTTCTCGGCGTTATGTTGGGCGCCCTTTCGGGTTATTATGGCGGGGCGCTAGACAAGGCAGTGATGAGGTTCGTCGACGTAATGCTTTGCTTTCCCTCTTTTTTCCTAATATTGGCTGTAATCGCCTTCATTGGGCCAAGTATATGGAATATCATGATTGTCATTGGCATAACATCGTGGATGGGAGTAGCGCGATTAGTGAGGGCGGAATTTTTGAGTATTCGCGAGCGGGATTATGTTCAAGCCGCTATAAGTCAGGGAGCAAGTGACGCTCGGATTATATTTCTACACATATTGCCAAATGCCATGGCCCCAATCCTGGTTGCCGCGACTCTTGGTATAGCGTCCGCTGTATTGATCGAGTCAGGTTTGTCCTTTTTAGGTATAGGCGTTCAACCACCTGATCCATCTTGGGGTAACATGCTCACAGAAGGAAAAGACAACATCGAAATAGCCTGGTGGCTATCACTTTTCCCAGGTATGGCCATCCTCATAACCGTAATGGGTTACAACATGCTTGGCGAGGGGATAAGAGATTCGCTGGATCCCCGTCTAAGACGTTGAAAGCCGGGGTGGACACAACTTTCATAGAGTCTTGTTGTTTATTGTTCTCTATTGTCAATTCGGCCACTAAAACGGAGCCATCATGGCTGGAGTAACCTGCCACAATAGCTTTTCCTTATGAGGCATGCGCTTTAGACTACAACTAATCTACTTGATTGAACATTAATCTTTTTTTCAGAGGCTAAAAGTTATGACGCTAAAAATTGGATGGTTTTCAACTGGACGTGATCCAGCGGCCAGAAACCTTTTGAAGACTGTCAACGATTTCATAATCAACGAAAAATTGCCGGCGGAAATATCCTGGATCTTCTGTCATCGGGAAACAGGGGACGGACCTTTCAATGAAGAATATAAACAAAGAGAGATGTTCTTTGATCTGGCAGCCAGTCTTGACATCCCCGTGGCTACACTTTCACACATCAGGTTCCTCCCCGAGCTGAGAAAACAAGGCATGGCGGCTAGCCTGACAGCGGAAAAGGCATCCGCTGATTTTCAGCAATGGCGTGACCTATTCGGGCTGGAAGTGGTTCGTGTCGTTCAAATGATGAGCCCTGTGGATTTAATTGTTATGGCCGGTTACATGCTCATCATAGGCAAGCCGGAGCTTGAAGCCTTGAACATGGTGAACATTCATCCTGCCTTACCATGGGGACCTAAAGGGACCTGGCAGGAAGTTATTCATCAATTGATAGAAGACGAAGCCACTGAACAGGGAATCATGGTGCACCTGGTAACCGCGGAACTTGATAGAGGGCCAGTGATTTCCTATTCAAAGTTTCCAATAAAGGGTCCGGAATGGGACGAGTTGTGGACAAAATGGAAGTTGGACCTTCATGGTTTGGACACTTCGGAAAAAAAGGAATCTCATCCACTTTTCAAAAAGATTCGACATGAAGGAGAGATCAGGGAACTTTTGCTTCTAAACACAGCTATCAGGGAACTTGCCTTGGGCGAAATAGTTGTAAAAGACAAAAAAATATTCGCCCACGGACAGGAACTGGAAACAGGAAAAGACCTTACATCTGCGATTGAAAATTGCGTTTTGTCCAATGTCAGAGACTAAAATGGCATTGCGTCCCAGAGACATGTGATTGTTTTCCCGCAAAATTTTAATCAATGGGTTGTAATCCACTTTGGCGCAGTAATACATGCAGCGGCAGGGAGAACCATGAATATTCCAAAAAATGAGCTTGAACTTAGACTCCAACTTGTTGATCTTTTCAAAATACAAAAATTTTCGGTACTAGCCACACTGGAACGGACAAGACCTTATGTAAACCTGGTTGCATTCGCTGAGACAGAAGACCTGTCAGCCATCTTCTTTGCCACTACACGAGCTACGAGAAAATATTTCAACATTTCTGCTCAATCAGGAGTGGCCATGCTTGTAGACAATCGTTCCAACGAGATTGCTGATCTGAGGCACGCGACTGCAGTTACTATTATGGGGACAGCTTCGGAACTGAATGGACCCGACAGAGAGTTTGCCGAGCAGATATACTTGGCCAAACACCCGCACATGAGGGAATTCCTGGCTTCTCCAACTACTGCGCTAATGAAACTCGAAGTTGAAACCTTTTACATAGTTACCCATTTTCAAAATGTAACCATATTTACCGTGAAATGATAAAATTTATCCTGTCTCCGGGGCAAATTGTCGATTCTCAACTGTCCCTTGTTGGCGGCAAGGCTATGTCTCTGGCAAAAATGAGCCTGGCCGATTTTCGCGTACCGCTTTCCATTATCATAACCACTTGGGGTTATTCACAATTTCTAGATCAAACTGGTCTCAGGCAGAGAATTATTCTTGAGCTTGAACGAAAGCCGTTTGAAGAGATGCGATGGGAGGAATTGTGGGACAGTTCACTACGATTGAGGAACCTCTTTGCTATCATGCATATGCCCGGTCAATTGGAACATCGGATCGCTAATGCCATAGATTTGACATTTGGTGATAGAATTGTAGTTGTCAGATCGTCCTCTCCATCCGAAGATTCATCACTACAAGCCTGAACGTATTTCCACCACCAAACATCTACAACAGAAAAAGTCCGTAAGAATTACAAACGATTTTGAGCACCTTAGGACCACTTCATTTTGCGCCTTTCATCACCGCAAATTTGCGGGATTACCGTTTGCGGCGGGAATTCAATAGATTGGCGCTCAAAACTGCCGTGGTGGCTTCATCACCCCTGGGCCAGATCGCACACACGCACATCGAAAAAAGTTTTCCGCTACACGTGGCTAGGATCGAAGTTTAAAGCGTTGTATCTTCCCCGTGGCCGTTTTGGGCAATTCATTTACAAAATGGATGCCCCAAGGACGCTTAAACTTTGGCAGCTTGCCAGAGAGAAAATCCAATAGTTTTCGATCTAGCTGATTGTCGGATTGCTGACTCCAGCCTTCGTTCAAAACGACATAAGCGAAGGGTTTCACAAGCCCCTCAACTCCATGTCCAACAACCGCGCACTCATTGACAGCTTCATGTTCCATAAGGGTGTGTTCTATTTCCATCGGCGATACCCAAAGTCCACCTGCCTTGAGCATGTCATCATCCCTGCCCTGATAAGTGAAATAACCGTCTATCTGGCTATAGACATCACCAGTCTTGAACCAACCATCGGGAAGGATCTTTTTTTCGTTCTCCTCTGGCCGGTTCCAATAACCCGGCGTAACACTGGTTCCACGAATAACCAGATGACCAGCTTCACCTGGAGCCACTTCCTGATTGTCGTCATTCACTATCTTGGCTTCATACCCCGGCACGATACGCCCAGAGGCGCCTGGTCTGACATCTCCTGATCGGTTTGAAATAAAGATATGGAGGGCTTCTGTGGAACCTATTCCATCGAGAATTTCCAGTCCTGTCTTCTCCTTCCATCTCCTGAAGACCTCAGGTGGAAGCGCTTCACCCGCTGATGTGCAAATTCGGATAAAATCCAGATTTTCTCCGTTCATTTTTTTCAACAACGAATTATACTGAGTAGGCACACCGAAGAAAACAGTCGGCCTAAACTTCAGTAGAGTCTCCAAGACAAGTTCAGGAGTAGGCCTGTCGGACAAAAACACAGTTGAAGCCCCGAATCTCAGCGGAAATGATATACTGTTACCAAGCCCGTAGGCAAAGAACATTTTGCTTACCGAGAAGCATACGTCGTCCTCAGAAATATCCAGCACCGTTTTGGCGTAAGTGTCCGCTGTGAAGATCATCGATATTTGCTTGTGAGGAGTGCCCTTTGGTTTCCCAGTGCTGCCGGAGCTGTAGAGCCAGAAAGCGATATCATCCGGTTCAACCAGATATGGATCGGCTTTTTCTGAAGCTGATTTAAGTAGCGCGTCAAACCCTTTGTCCAGGAATAACTTCTCACAGAATGCTTCCGTCTTAACCAGAGACGCACAACTGTCGGTAGTGGTAACCAAAAGCCGCGCTTGACTGTCCTTTAGCAGATATTCATAGTCATCTTCGGTCAGCATTGTGTTCACAGGCGCAGGCCATGCGCCATATTTTATACTGCCCAGAAACGCGTAAACTGACCCAGGTGAGTCGGGGGCTACGATCATGACTCGATCCTTTGGCTTCACTCCCAGGTCCTTCAAGACATTGGCAAATCTATTGACGTTCTGCTCAAGCTCCTTGTAGGTAACGGTGGTTTCGCCGCAAAAGATTGCGGGCTTATCTCCTCGCAATTTTGCGTGATTATCTAGAAGTTCCACTGCAACATTGAACGTTCCGCCTGCTTTTAATTGAGCCATGTCTTTTGTCTCCTTTAGTGAGGGCTTTTCTGGGTAACTTTTCCTCAGTTGAGGTTAATTTTCGGCTGCCGCTATTTTGCAAAAAATTGTTATCACCGTGTATCCTCGTCGCATCTATCTGGGATAGTTTATGCAATATCTGTCTGACATGTTTTCGAGCATATTGCCCTGAATAGAGCAAATTCTGTGCCTAAATCTGACTTACGCCCGACAATTTTTGAAACAGGGTTTTGTTAACAAATTTGGTCAGGATTTGTGAAATCTTCTCGGGGGGTGGATGCAGCGCCTGGAAAAGAATTTGCCAAACCTGGAAAAATACTTACCAAGACGATTACGCTGTGGCAAAAACCGGGTCACAAAGATTACTGTTCAACGTGGACGTCGCCAACGCTATCAACATTTCTCTAGACTTCAGGTTTAAGATTTTTTTGCAAGATCTCTGTCAATCACGGGTAATTTGATTATAAACGTCACTCCTGAACTTCCATGATTTTTGACTTCGATAGTACCAGCGTGAGCTTCGACAATTCTCTTGACATTGCTCAGCCCCAACCCGCTACCATGGATTTTGCTGGTATTGAACGGTGTAAAAAGTGTGGGCAACTGGTCCTGGCTTATTCCCGGCCCTGCATCTTTAACCCCTATTTCTATGAAGTGGGCGCTTCCTGCTCGGGAGTTCCTAATCCAAACCGTTATTACCCCTCCTTTGGGGCTGGCTTCTATGGCATTGAGCAAGACATTTATCAACGCTTGCTCGAGTTTCGCCGCGTCCAATTCAACAGGATGGATGTTCGGCTGGTACCGTTCAATTATGTTTATTTGTTTTTCCTGAGCCTTGGGTTCGAGCAAGCCTACGCAACTTTCCGCTATCGCTACAATGTTCGCTGGAGACTTGCTGACCGTCATTGGACGGGCCAGATCAAGTAACTGGCGCAAAATCTCTTCAAGTCGGGTCACCTCATGAACTGTTATTTCAAGCCGTCTCTGATCATAGCCGTCAAGTTCCAGTTTTCTAGCCAGAATTTGCAGGTTCAGTTTGATAGAAGAAAGGGGATTCCGGATTTCATGCGAAAGAGACGCCGATAAATGACCTATGTAGGCCATGCGTTCGTTTTCCCTGACCTTGGCTTCCATCGAAACCCGCTCACTTATGTCGCGGCATATACCTATTATTACGGGCCCCTCACCCAAATCCGCGAGTCTTGCTCTTACCTCCCGGTAGGCTTTATCTCGTGATTCTCCGGCTAGCATATATTGTACCGGCCCTGGTCCCATACCCCCATTAAGAATTTCAAAATAGGCTTTTTCAAGAATTTCACGATATTCCTCAGCAACAAAAGTCATGAATGGCCTACCCAGGACATCTTTAAGTTCTGCTTGATGCATTGAACAAAAGGCGCTGTTTGCAAAAGTAATTCTCTGGTCCCTTATAATGAAATAACCGTCATTTATTCCTTCAACCAGGGTCTGATAGCGCCGCTTGCTGGCTGTTAACTCCGAGGTCCTGATTCCTATATCTCGTTCCAGGTTTTTAGCGTGCCTTCTTATCGACAGTTCGTGCATTAGCTGAAAATGGTCGGAAAATTTGTGGATCGTGTAGGAAAGACAAGCGTTTATAGGTTCAACGGACCTTGCGAGAAGACTGAAACGTCTCTGAAGCAGAAGGCGTTCCAACACGACTAGTCTGAATAATTCGAAGGCCTTCTGAACTTCAGAAAGCGAAAAACCAGCTTTTAATCTTTTCTCGGTAATATAATCAATGAAGGTGTTCATCCGGTCGAGCCTACCAGATGATATGTATTGCAGGTTTGCGTCAAAAGCCCCGGAAACTGTGCTTGTCAATTCGTCCCTGGTTGATTTTTTGTACGATGGAGAGAGTATAGATAGCCTGTCTACCCATTCCTCGATAATTTTGTCTGACTCAGCCTTTACCCAACTTAGAAATAATTTTGGAACAGGTCGCCACGCATATACCAAGGAATCATCAAATAGAATGGGCTCAGAGATAGATGGCTCAGCGCTGGAGGATTCAATAATACCACGATTTGCTCGGCTTGGTTTCTCCAACGATTGGCTCAAGATAGCCTCACAGTCCTTCATGTCGCCAACTCTTGGCCAATTTAACGATCTAAACCGGTAATATTACACACTTGTTGTATTAAACGAGACGACTTCAAATGACCGCGTTATATCGTCATGATATTGAAAAATATTCGTCTGCCTGGGCGATTAGGTTTATGGTCCTTCGCATGGCAAACTAACCTTAAAACTACTGCATTGCTAGATTCGTAATGACAAATTATTTCCCGTTCAAAAACGTTTTGGCCATGATACAAAAAAGCTTCACGTTTTCACTGACTATCTCTTACTTATCGAGACCCTTTATGGGGTTTATACTCCGAAATCAGAATATTCTAGCTTTCTGAAGCCTCTGTAGCCATTACACCCTTTAAAAATATTTGAGCGCATTCCTCGCTCAGAGCGTCAACCGTAACAAACTCCATACGCTTCATAACGTTTTTGTAGATGGCCAGATTGGAAATCATCGCCTGATAACAAAAGATTATTGTCCGAGGATCGATTTTCCGGAAGACACCTTCTTCGACTCTCTTCGTCACATAATCCGCTAAATAGCTGATCATAAGAGTGTCTTTCTCATGAAAATGTTTTTGGTGAAAACTGTCTTCCCTCAGTCTGGCATACATAAGTATCTTGAAGATTTCACGATCTTCCCGATTAACGGTGTGCTTGAGAATGTGATAGGCGAATGCCTTGAACACACCGAAATCATCTTTCCTCTCCATCGGACCAACCAGATCACGGTCCATAGGATGCGATCTGTAAGCTGTTTCCGCAATTGCTTCGTAAATGTTACGCTTGGAGCCAAATAGCTGAATAACGCGTGGCCGACTGATGCCAACCATTGCTGCGATATCGTCAAGTGTCACTTCGGCGAACCCTCCTCTTGCGAAGAGAGAACGTGCGGCAGCAAGCACTTGCGTTTTCCGGTCTTCTGATGAAAGTTTCTTTTGTCTCATAGTTTTCAATGCTAAGCCCTTTCCAGGTTAAATGCAAACCTTTTTATTACATACATGTAAGTCATTCATAGCGACTAATATTAATCTACGTAAATTAATATTAGTCCTCTAAAGAATCAAAGTCCAATGATCTGACGAAATACGAGATCAATGAGACACTTACTTATTATATCATAATAATTGGGGGAAATATTCAGATTGATTTCAATAGAATAAGCTATTACTACTATCCAGCTTACCTAGTCAATTACTGAAAGGAACGACTGGCCCGTCTATGCAGGATCGTAAACCATTTTCCGTGCCGCAACTTCCGCACAAACCAATCCCGCATTTCATAACATCTTCTCTAGCTATATATACCTCATTTGATCCCACAAATCTCGAAAAAAATTCACCAGCCTTTTGCATCATGGTCAATGGACCACAAATATACACGTTAAACCCCCGAAAATCCTCTTTATACGCGCCAATTTCACGCTGCGCAAGCCGCAAGACTTCACCAGGCTCGCCAGGCAAATCCACTGAAATTTTTGCATTCGGCAAAATAGACTCTATTTCGAGTTGAAAAAACTCGCTCAAAGGCTGTGAAAAACCCAAGAACGCTTGGACAATATTTTTCTTCCATTTAGTGGCCCCCATAAGAATTGGCGCAACCCCGGTCCCTCCACCCAAAACAATGATCCCGTTCTGCCCCTCAGGAGCCTTGAATCCATTTCCGTACGGCCCTCGAAAATATATTTCCGACCCCTCTTTCAGCGTTGACAGTTTTTCCGTGAACGGGCCGACTGGCCTGATCAAATATACAGCCGGAGAATCCATCATAGGTGAAAATGGTTTTTCACCTATCCCAGGTAAACGGAGAAAGAAAAATTGACCGGCATTACATTTTGTTCCACTGTCAAGCTCCAGCCGGAACATGTTCGGGGCAATCTTTCTGTTACTAATAACTCTAGCGCCTGAATAGGTGGTTAACCGGTTGGATGATCTTGCAATGCCCGCCAAATTTCCGGGTTTGGGCGTACTAATTGGACTGCCAAGCCACTTAAAAAACTGTTTTATTTGAAGCGTAGTCATCCCTGCCAGGCTGGACCCAACTGCAAAATAGGAGGCGCCGGCTTTTCTATATGCGTTAACATCCTGAGGAGACCCGATTCCACCTGATGCTATGATCGGTAATTTGACTTGCGAAGAGACCTCCCTGACGAGCTTTAGGCCTATAGGTTTTATGGCTGCGCCTGAAATTCCACCAACCACATTAGATAAAATCGGATTGCCATCGTCGTCCACCGCCGTGCCTGGCCCAACTGTATTGATCAACGACAACGCGCTGGCCCCGGCCCTTTCACAGCACGTTGCAAATTCACCAATACTTGGGACGTTGGGAGACAGTTTGGGGACTATCGGTTTTTGCAATCTCTGGACAAGCAACCGGACAATTTGGCG
>JAMCYH010000188.1:0-1809 GCA_023474025.1 Deltaproteobacteria bacterium | reverse complement strand
TTGCTCGACCATCTCCAGATCCGCGCCAACAGCCAGTCCCCCGGACTTAACATGCGGACAGGAAAGATTAAGCTCGAAAGCGTCCGCTATATCATCCAGAACCAACGCGCAATTAAGAAATTCTTCAGGATCACTTCCCATTATGGAAACCATTAACGACTTGTTGTTGTAGAGAGGAAGCAACGGTTTTATTGTTTCTACAAAATTGCCTGCTCCCGGATTGGCAAGGCCAACGGCGTTAATGAAACAACCAGGATGATACTCGTGTATGATAGGTTCCGTATATCCGGGACGAGGATTCAGACTTAAAGTTTTTGTTGTCAGAAAACCGATTTCGTCAACATCAAGAGCAACTCTGGCAAGTACCGGTGGTGAAGCGCAGATTACTCCGGAAGCAATTGTAAACGGGCGTTCAGCGGAAAAAAGTTCTGTTAGAGCCGACACGTTACCGTTCGTTGATCGTTGTACATCTGAGTCCATTGAATATTGAGCCTCTTTGACCCAATTTAGGGTCTTGAACTTAAGAATTTAAGGGGATTGGCAGGCCGTGCGTGCGACCTGACTTCAAAATAAAGTGTAGGTTTCTTATTGTTTCCTGACTCGGGAAGGGAACCTATAACTTGATTCCGTACCACATGATCCCCTACAGAGACCGATATTTCATTCAATTGAGCGTAAACGGAAACCAACCTATCTGAATGATCTATTAATACTACCTTACCCAAACCGGGAATTTCTCCGGCGTGACCGACCTTGCCAGCCGCAGCGGCTTTGACTTTAGCGCCATAATCGCCTTCCAGGACAATCCCATTTTTACGCACCTTGTCCCCAGTTCCAAATTTTTTGATAACGTTCCCGGAGATTGGCCAGGCAAGCTTTGAGTCTGAACGGTCCTCTGTGTCTGCTTCGTCTTTCTGGTTATCGTTTTCCTTTACTGGATACGGATTCGACACCTTGGGGATCATAAGTCTCGATCCTTCTTTTAGCTTATATGGCTTCTCCATCCTGTTAAGACTAGCCAACTCCTGGATCTCGATTCCATATTCACGGGCGATTCCCGATAGAGTCTCATCTTTAGTAACCACATGATATGCGGTGTTAGGATCCACAGCGCCTTTGGGCTGTTCCTGCACAGTAGAGGTTACCGGCCAGTCCGAGCCTCTTTTGACACACCCGGTTAGGGCCAAAATAAGCCCCATGATACATAATAAACTAATATATGAACGCAAAATTTTACAACATATACATTGGTATTATTCAGTCTCTAATCAACCGAACTGCAGGTGATTCTAGAATTCTGGCTGGAATAAATTCTTGCGCCTGAAGTCACGTCTCTGACCAACCGTGTTCCCCGATCAGATCAACAAATCTGCAATCAAAAAAGTGTCTGACCCTTCTTTGCCCCTGAACTTTTTCCACAACCTTCAAGTTTTGCGAGAACCTGTCACCAATCGGGATTACCAATCGGCCACCTTGAGCAAGCTGCTCAAATAGGGGCTCAGGAACGTGCGGCGCACCGGCGGTAACTACTATTCCGTGATACGGGGCTTCGTTAGGCCAGCCTTTTGTGCCATCAGCGACTATGAAGGTTATGTTGTTGAAACCGCAAGAAGCCGTATTCTCTCTCGCATTTTCTGAAAGCTCGGGGATTCGCTCGATTGTATAAACCCACCTGGAAAGTTTCGCCAAAATCGCGGCCTGGTATCCTGACCCGGTCCCAAGCTCGAGTACCTTTTCATCGCCTGTCAATCGAAGCAACTCGGTCATGATTGCTACCATATAAGGCTGACTGATGGTTCGTAAGCAAAT
>JAMCYH010000168.1 GCA_023474025.1 Deltaproteobacteria bacterium | reverse complement strand
TTGTCGCCCTCAGAGCGCTGACAGCGACTTCCCGACTTATGATAAGCATGACTATCCACGCGTCAACTCTGTCGAGCGCTATCAACATTATCAATGCGGAAGTGACGAGCACCTTGTCGGCTATGGGGTCAAGGAACCGTCCGAATGACGATTCAACCTTTAGACGACGGGCAATAAATCCATCGAAGAAATCCGTAAGTGAAGCTATAAGGAAAATAATGGCAGCCAATGCGGACGGAAACCGCCCGGGGAAAAACAGGAGAATCACGATCGGTGGAACCAGCAGCAACCGTCCCAATGTTAAGAAATTTGGCAGATGTTTCTTCATTGACGTTTTTTCAAACTACGGGAAGACCCTACAGGCTTTAAGGTTTCCCAAGGATAAATGCCTGTTGTTGAATGTTCAACCGGCAAAAATATTTCAAATTTCGAACCCTTACCAGCTTCTGATGACACCGTTACAGCGCCGCGGTGTTCCTCGAGCAGAAGATGCGCTTTACTTAATCCCATACCAGCGCCGACAGTTTTAGAAGTAAAAAAGGGATTGAATATTTCCGAGACATCCCCCGCGTGTATACCAACACCCGTGTCCTCAAACGTCACCGATACTCCGTATTTAAGTTCTCTTACGGTTACTTTCAGTCGGCCACCGTTCGGCATGGCTTCATAAGCGTTACGTATCAGATTATAAAATACTTCTTCTATTGCGGCTGGATCAACCTGAGCGATGGATCGGTTTTTGTCAGTAACTATATTGAAATTGACTTTCTGTGCCACTTCATCTGAAATCTCATTAACGGTCTTATCTCTTGCCCGTTTTATCAAAGGGATTATATCGGTTTTTACAAAATTAAATTTGTAAAATTTCGAGAAGCGGACGAATTCCTCGATATCCTGGACCATTTTCTCAAGACGACCAACATCGTTTAGAATAATTTCCGAGTACCTGGCTGCAGAGGTATTTTCCTCAGATATTTTACGCAACCTCAGAGCGAATCCTCCCAGTGAAGTGAGGCAATTTCGCACCTCGTGGGCCACACCCTCAACCACCTGACCCAGAGACGCCAGTTTCTCTGACTGCTTAAGACGTTGTTCAACAGCGTAAAGGCGGGTTAGTTCAGCCACAACCACCACTATTCCGCTGGCGCGGTTGTTTTCCTTTATAATTGAGGTAGAGAGATAGCCGGGGAATGTATTATTGTCATTTTTTCTAAAAAGAAATTCTCCTTCAACCTTACCATCGCGTAAAGTGTCTTTGATTAAATCCCGGTGAAGAAGCGTCCGAGATTCTCCTCTAACCAGCAAATGAATGTCCTTGTCCCTAAGCTCCTCAAAAGTGTATCCCCATAACTTCGATACGGCTCTATTAATGGATCGGATGTTCCCACCCAGATCGGTCGTAATTAGAGCTTCGTTAATGATTGTGGTGAGATGAGCAAGATATTTTTCACCTCTATGGATTTCTCTCCTGAGTCTGACGTTCTCATCACCGAACCGACGTTTTTCAAGAAGTTTCTGAGCCAGTTCCACAACATGTTCAGTCGCGAAGGGCTTGGTCAAATAATCATCAGCTCCCAACTTCATGGCCTTAACACCGATCTGGGGATTATCGGCCGAAGACATAACTATAACAATCGATCGAGGCATTTTTTCTTTTGCAAAACGAAGATTTTCCAAACCGTCGATCTTTGGCATATGCACATCTATCAGGGCTATGTCGGGCTTTTCCTTTAAAAGCAAATTTCTGCCTTCCGAGCCATCAAACGCCTGAAAAACTTCGAACCCGTGTTCCTCAAAAACGTCCCTGAGCATGTTGTTAAGGATTTTTGAGTCTTCGGCAATCAGTATCGTAGGATTTTCAAGCTCTGTGCCCATGTTTAAACGCCGAAATTATTTGTTGGCAAAACGTTTGCGACAATCGTCAGAACAAAAGTAATAGGTTTTTCCGTGAACTCTGAGACTTTTAGAGTCCCTGGCCAGGACATACGTCCCGCATACAGGGTCTTTTACCATTTGGTTGACGCCATTGGAATCTGAGCGCCGGTCAAGAGCCTCTTTGCCCAAACCGGCGCCAAGGGCTACCATCGCCCATCTAAGGACCCTGTAAACAATGTATATCCATAAAGCGGTAATTAATAGCCGTAGCAATTTAGATTACCTCCCGTGGATTCACGGATCTCAATCGACGAACTCCATTTTTCTCATCAGGAGTGAGAATATCCAGCATATTTCTCAACGTCATTTTTAGCACTGGATGAACAAAGTCTGGGGCGATTTCAACTAAAGGGACCATCACGAAACCTCTGTTGTTCATCCTTGGATGAGGCACTTCAAGTGTTTTGGACCAAAATGATTTGTCCCCGAATAATAGGAGATCCAGATCTATTTTTCTCGAGCGATCACTTTTGTGGCAACGTTTTTTCCCAAGGGACCGCTCGATTTTCCTCAGGTGGTGTATCAGGTCAAACGGCGAGAGTGAAGTCCGGATCTCCAATACGGCATTAAGAAATTCAGGGCCATCATCCTGAAGGCCAACCGGGTCTGTCTTGTACAGGCTGGATACGTTTGTTACAGCGACATTATCCAAGGCTTCGATCTTTTCGATCGCCTTATCAAAGGTAATTTCCGGGTCTCCCAGGTTGGCCCCGAAACCAACGTATGCTATTGAGAGCATTGATCCCAGCTTTTAGTCGTGTTCACAAGGGACCCTATACCCTCAATCCTGACTTCTACCACATCACCGTTAACCATGGGACCTATACCGGATGTGGTACCGGTAGCTATTACATCACCAGGGTACAGAGTCATAACACTCGTGATAAATTCAATGAGTTTAAAACAACTGAAAATAAGGTTTGATGTCCTTGAGGACTGCTTCGTCTGACCGTTTAAGAACAGGTCAATTTTAAGGTCCGATGGATCAAGATCAGTTTCGATCCAAGGGCCAATGGGACAAAAGGTATCAAAACTTTTAGCCCTGGTCCATTGACCATCCTTATTTTGTAAATCCCTGGCGGTCACATCATTAAGGCACGAGTACCCCAGGATAACCTTTCCCGCGTCCTTTTCCAGAACATTTCTGGCCTCCTTGCCGATCACTATGGCAAGTTCGGCCTCATAATCAACTCGTGCGCTCTGCGGAGGCATGACAATTGTCTCTTGCGGTCCGATCACGCTTGAAGAGGGTTTGAGAAATATTAACGGCTCTTCCGGGAGTTTCATTTTAAGCTCCGCTGCGTGATCACGATAATTTAGACCAACCGCTACAACTTTTGATGGCAGACATGGAGTCAGTAAACGGGCATCTGACAAAGCGCATTCACTATCGGCCGGATTTGGTCCCCAGGGCTTGATTTCATTACCCTGGATTACTCCGGAAAAGGTCCCCTGGAAAGTTTGAAATCGAACTAGCTTCATTTTGTTTCCTCGTTTAAGGTTTTTTATTGCGCCATGGCGGACTTGGTCCACAACACTTTTGGCAACGCTTATAAACCCAAGACATCCCGCATCTCATAAAGGCGTCCTGCCGGCTTTTTCACGATCCACACAGCGGCCTGAACTGCGCCCCTGGCGAAAGCGTCCCTACTATGCGCCCTATGCGTCAGTTCGATTCGTTCACCATTGGCGCAAAACATAACAGTATGTTCGCCAACGATATCACCAGCCCTAACAGACATAATCCCTATTTCTTTAGGATTTCTGGCGCCGACCATACCATAGCGTCCGTAAATTCCTACTTCGTCAAGGTCCCTTTTCAAGGAGGCTGAGACAATCTCGGCGAGTTTGGCCGCCGTACCACTTGGAGCGTCCTTTTTCTGATTGTGATGGGCCTCAATTATTTCAACATCGTAATTGTTCCCAAGGCTCTCGGCGACTGTCCTGACCAAACTGAATAAAAGGTTGACACCTAGACTCATGTTTGGGGCCATCATGCAGGGTATCTTTGCCGCAGCTTCATTAACGATACCTTTTTGCTTGTCCGAGAGGCCTGTAGTCCCTATGACAATAGCCTTGCCTTTTCCCGCAGCTTCTCCGACATTACGTACTGTAGCTTCCGGCGACGAGAAATCCACAACAACGTCACAACTCGATATTGCCGCCTTGTAATCGTCAGTCACAGTGACACCTATGTGACCTATGCCAGCGAGTTCACCGGCGTCTTTCCCGATTAGAGGGTTCTCTGGGGCATCCAGTGCTGCCACAACTTTCAGTTTGGGATGTTCGTGGGATAAAGCGATTACTCTTCTTCCCATCCTGCCGGCCGCGCCGCTTACCGCAACCTTAATCATGTTGTCTCCTGAACTATATCAAATTATGTTTATTCAAAACTGCCCTGATCTTGTCCAAACTAGCCGGAGAAGGCGAACACAAAGGCAACCGAAATTCCGGCTCTATCTTACCCATCAGACCTAGAGCGGCCTTTATCGGTATAGGATTGGTTTCCACAAACATCGTCTGGCAAAGCTCAAAAATCTCAAAATGTATGGCTCTGGCCTTATCAACCTCTCCGGCAAGCATATGTCGGACAAGCGCTGACATCCTGTCCGGAATAATATTGGTGACAACCGAGATCACCCCTTTGCCACCCAATGCCATTAACGGAAAAGTCATCTGGTCATCTCCGGAGAGCACATCAAATTCTGGGTCACACAACCGAATGACCTCACTCATCTGCAGAATTGATCCTGAAGCTTCCTTGACACCCACGATGTTGGGGATTTTTGAGCTTTGCCAGAC